>NZ_JBGLYZ010000021.1:0-88900 GCF_047304345.1 Ralstonia sp. Ralssp135 | reverse complement strand
GGGTCGGCACGCACCGGGCGGGGTTGCGGGTGGTGGTGCTGTATCCGCTCGATGCGTTGCAGACTGAGGGCGCCAACGCGTTGCTCAAGACGCTGGAGGAGCCGCCGCAGAACACCGTGTTCCTGCTGGTGACGGACCGAATCGACCGCATCCTGCCAACCATCCTGTCGCGCTGCCGGCAGTTTCCGCTGCAGCCGCCGCAGCCTGACGCCGCGCGCCAGTGGCTGGAGCAACAAGGCGTGCCACACGCGCAAAGCCTGCTGGCGGAGTTCGGCAATGCGCCGCTGGCCGCGCTGGCGGCCGCCGAGTCAGAGGACCGTCCGCTGCTGCAATTTTTGCTCGAACAGCTTGGCCAGGGCGCAAAGCTGGACGCGCTGGCCACGGCTGATCATTTACAAAAATTGTCGGTCCCGGCCGTTCTCAGTACCATGCACCGGTGGGTCTTTGACCTGATGGCGGCGCGGTTGGCGGGGGGGCCGCGCTACTTTCCGGCGCAGCACGATGCCTTGCAACGTTGCGCAAACACCATCCCGCTGGATCGCCTGGAACGTTTTGCGCGTGCCTTGCCGCAACGGCGCCGAACCGAGCAACATCCGCTGGCGGCAAGGCTCGTCATCGAAAGTCTTTTGCTGGATTACCGGCAGCTCTTTCCGGCTGCCTGAACCCGAACCCGCACCTGAACGTTTGCACTCTCTGGACACCCTGTGAGCACTGCACCTCTTCGTACGCCCGGCACTCCTGTCACCCCTGGCACGCCCACTGCGGCTGGCACGGCTCCGGGCGCGCCGACCCGTCCGGGCATCGTGTCGCTGGCCATCAAGGATGAAGCCGGCCTGCACGCCGCCTACATGCCGTTCCTGAGGAACGGCGGCATCTTCGTGCCCACGCAGCGTCCTTATCGGATTGGCGAGGAAGTTTTCCTCGTGCTGTCACTGCTGGACCGCCCGCAGAAGTATCAGGTGGCCGGCAAGGTGGCCTGGATCACCCCGGTGGGCACCCCCGCCAAGACGCCGGGCATTGGCGTGCATCTTGGCGAAGACGAGCAGTGCCGTGTGCTGCGTCGCGTGATCGAGGAGTTGCTTGGTAAGCAGATCAACTCGCAGCGCCCGACGCAAACCCTCTGATTTTTTCCTGATACGGCGCAAGAAGTTTGCGGTGTAAATTACTGATTATTCGATGTTTGTTGATTCCCACTGCCACATCAACTTTCCCGACCTGCGCGCGCGCCTGCCTGAGCTGCTGACGCGCATGCGCGAGAACCGCGTTACCCATGCGCTGTGCATTTCCGTCACACTGGAAGATTTTCCGAGCGTGCTGGAGATTGCCGAGCAGGAGCCCAACGTGTACGCGACCGTGGGCGTGCACCCCGATGCCGAAGCGGATGTTGAAGAAGGCAGATCCATTGAAGAGCCCACGCTGGAGCGTCTGCTGACCCTTGCTGATCACCCGCGCGTGGTCGGCATTGGCGAGACCGGTCTCGACTATTACCGCTTGGGTGACCGCACCGTGGCCGACATGGAATGGCAGCGCGACCGCTTTCGCACGCATATTCGCGCGTCAAAGCAGACCGGGAAGCCGCTGGTGATCCACACACGCTCGTCGGCCGACGACACGCTGGCCATCATGCGCGAAGAGGGCGCGGAGGCCGCACGCGGCGTTATGCATTGCTTTACTGAGACCTGGGACGTGGCCAAGGCCGCACTGGACCTGGGTTTCTATATTTCCTTCTCGGGCATCGTGACGTTCAAGAACGCGGTGGACCTGCAGGAAACCGCCAAGAAGGTGCCGCTGGACCGCATGCTGATCGAGACCGACTCGCCGTACCTTGCGCCGGTGCCGTTCCGAGGCAAGACCAACGAGCCGGCATACGTGCGGCACGTAGGCGAATTCCTGGCCACGTTGCGGGGCGAACCGCTGGAGCGCATCGCAGGTGTAACAACCGAGAATTTCTTCCATCTATTCAATGCAATACAGCGATAACTTGACGCAAATGATGAACAAGATCGCGCTGGCTGCGGCGCTGACGATGGCGTTGTCAGGCGCAGCATTCGCCACGCCGCAGGACGATCTTCGCAACGCCGTCGAGTACAACCGCCCGGCGCTGGTGCAGAAGTACATTGCGCAGGGCGTAGACGCGAACTTGAATACGCGCGATGGCACGCCGCTGCTTGTGGATGCGCTCAAGGACAAGAACATTGAGGTGGCCGAGGCGCTCATCCGCGCCAAGAACATCGATTTCGAGCGCACCAACGCCGCCGGCGAAAACGCGCTGATGATGGCCGCCTACCAAGGCCTGCTGCCCATCGTGAAGCTGCTGGTGGAAACCTACGACGTGGAGGTCAACAAGACCGGCTGGACCGCGCTGCATTACGCCGCCACCAACGGGTATGACGACATTGTCAAATACCTGCTCGACCACGCGGCCTATATCGATGCGGAAAGCCCCAACGCGACCACGCCGCTGATGATGGCGGCCATGGGCGGGCACATCACGACCGTCAAGCTGCTGCTGGACGAGGGCGCCGACATGAACCTGCGCAACCAGCAGAAGATGGACGTGATCGACTTCGCCAAGCGGTATCACCAGGATGAAATTGCGGCGGGGCTGGAGTCACGCCGGCGCAAGCTGGCGGAACAGGCGGGCAAGCCTGCTCCGGTGGCGGCACCCGCGGCGGCTGTCCCTCAGCCTGCCAAGGCAAGCGCGCCGGATGCACCAACGCCAATGCCGATGCCGGCACCCAGACGGGACGCAGCGGCACCCAGCCCGGCTGGTCAGGATACGATCGGCACACCCACCAACATGCTGTTTGACAGCAATCGCTAGACGCTAGACGCGCGGCCTGAATGGCGCGGCAATTGAGCCTCGGTGGCGGTTGTGATGCGTCTCACGCCCGCCGCGCCAGCCGCACTCCGGTGAACTGCCACCGCTGATGCGGATAGAAGAAGTTGCGATACGTCGCCCGCAGATGCCCCTCGGGCGACACGCATGATCCGCCGCGCAGCACCATCTGGCTGCACATGAACTTGCCGTTGTATTCGCCCACGGCCCCTTCGGCCGGCTCAAAACCCGGGTATGGGCCATAAGGGCTGGCGGTCCATTCCCACACATCACCGAACAGTTGACGCAGGCTGCCGGCCTCGGCGATGCCGTGGTCGGGCAACGGCCGTAGCGCGCCCCGGCCGGCGAAATTGCCTTGCACGGGCAGACCTTCTGCGGCGTGCTCCCATTCGGCTTCAGTCGGCAGGCGGGCGCCGGCCCAGCGGGCGTAGGCGTCGGCCTCATAAAAGCTGACGTGCGTGAGGGGCGCATCCAGATCCACCGGCTGCAGGCCGTGCAGCGACATCTGCTGCCAGCCTTCGGCTTCGTCGATGCCGGCGCGCCAGTAGAGCGGGGCGTCAATGCCTTCGCGCTGCACCCACGCCCAGCCGTCGGACAGCCACAGGGTTGGCTGCCGATAACCGCCGTCCTGCATGAAGGCGAGCCACTCGCGGTTGGTGACGGGATGCGTGGCCAGTGCATAAGGCTCCAGCCAGACGGTGTGGCGCGGGCCTTCGCAATCGAACATGAAACCGGTATCGGACTCGGTTTTGCCGATCTGCACGGCGCCGCCCTGGAAGCTGACCCAGCCCGGTTGCGCGGGCGCCGCATGCACGCGTGGCGGCGGTGCGTCGGCATAGGCGGGGCATAGCGGGTTCTGTGCGAACAAGTGGAGCAGATCGGTCAGCAGCAACTCCTGATGTTGCTGCTCGTGGTGCAGGCCGAGCGTCACCAGGCGGGCGAGGTCATCGGTTACACCATCCGCCAGCAAGCGCTGCATGGCCGCATCAACGTGGGCGCGATAGGCGCGCACCTCGTCGAGTGTCGGGCGGGTGAGCATGCCCCGGCGCGGGCGCGGGTGCCGCGCGCCCACCGTCTCGTAGTACGAATTGAACAGGTAGCGGTAGCGCGCATCCGGCGAGCGGTAGCCCTGCACGTTCGGGCCCAGGATGAATTCTTCGAAAAACCACGTCGTATGGGCCAGATGCCATTTGGCGGGGCTGGCATCGTCCATCGATTGGACGGTGGCATCGGCATCGGACAGCGGCGCGGCCAAGGCCAGGGATTGGGCACGGACCACGCCGTAGTGTTGCATCAGCGCGGGCAAGGCGGTGGTCGGCACATCGAAAACGGGCGATACACGCATGGTGTCTCCAGAGCAGGCAGCGAGAACAGCACAGCAGCAAGTGGGCCATGCCGTTGCGCGCGCATTGGCGTACGCCGCTTGCCCATTTTCGTAAGAAGCATATGCGAGCTTTGTAACTTTGCCACGCACAACACCGGCGATGCTGCATTGCGGCGACGGCTGCACTGCAGCATCGATTGTCATGAAATAGTCACTGCGCACACCTAGGATGTAAACGTTTACAAATTCCAGGGGGCACGCAGTGGGCAGCAGCATCAAGGACGTAGCGACGCATGCCGGCATTTCGATTGCCACGGTGTCGCGAGCGGTCAATACGCCGGAGCGGGTGAGCGCATCGACGCTCGCCCGTGTGCAGGCCGCCATGGATGCGCTTCACTACCGCCCCAACGCGCTGGGCCGCCAGTTACGCGCCGAGCGCACGGGCTTGCTGGGCGTGGTGCTGCCGTCGCTGGCCAACCCTGTGTTTGCCGAATGCATGCAGGGCATCGAGGAAGCCGCGTCCATCACGGGCCAGCGCGTGATGCTCATGACGACGGCCTACGACCGCGAGCGTGAAGCCCGCGCCATCGAGACCATGCTCGAGCAACGCGTCGACGGCCTGATCCTGACCGTGGCCGATGCCGCCGCCAATCCGCATCTCGATCGCCTCGACGCCGAGCGTGTGCCTTACGTGCTCGTCTACAACGACACGGTCGGCCAGGCGCGCATTCCTGCCCGCTGCTGCGTAACGGTCGATAACCGGGCGGCCGCGCGCGACGCCATCCGCGCGTTGCTCGCGCAGGGGCATCGTCAAATCCGCATGCTGACAGGAACGCTGGCGGCGTCGGACCGCGCTGCGCTGCGTCACGACGGCTACCGCGAAGCGCTGGAAGCGGCCGGCATTGCGCCGCAGCCGCCCGTCGAAATTGATTTCAATGCCGATGCCATGCTGCCCGCCGAGCTGGCCCGCCTGCTGGCCCCGCCGCGCCCGACCGCCATTTTCTGCAGCAACGACCGCCTTGCGTTGCTCACCATCCGCTCGCTGCGCGAGATGGGCCTGCGCGTGCCAGAAGACGTGAGCGTGGTTGGCTTCGATGGCTTGGCGATGGGGCAGTGGCTTTCGCCCACGCTGGCCACGGTGGCGCAGCCGCATCGCCGGATCGGCACCGACGCAGCCATGGCACTGGCTCGCCGCATCACCGGCGAGGCGGTGCCCTCGATTACGTTGCCGCACCGTCTGCTGGCGGGCGGCACGCTGGCCCGTGCGCCGGCTGAAGCGTCTCTCTCCGTTGTTTCTTCCCTCACGTCTGATACGCAAGGAGCGTCTCGATGAAACGTCTCGTTCAATGGCTGCGCGCGTGCGGCCTCGTGGCTGCCGGCGCATTTGCCGTCGCTGCGCCGGTGCAAGCCCAATCGGCCGGCCAGCAAGTCGCCATCTGCTACAACTGCCCGCCCGAATGGGCCGACTGGGCCAGCCAGATCAAGGCCATCAAGGAAAAGACCGGCATCACCGTGCCGTTCGACAACAAGAATTCCGGCCAGGCCATCGCGCAGATGCTGGCCGAGAAATCGCACCCCGTGGCTGACGTGGCCTACCTGGGCATCACGTCCGCGTATCAAGCCAAGGAAAAGGGTCTGGTCGCCAACTACAAGCCCAAGCACTGGGAAGACATCCCTGCCGGCATGAAAGACCCGGATGGCGCGTTCTTCTCGATCCACTCCGGCACGCTGGGCTTCTTCGTCAACAAGGACGCATTGGAAGGCAAGCCCGTGCCGCGCTCCTGGAAAGACCTGCTCAAGCCCGAATACAAGGGCATGGTCGGCTACCTGGACCCGAGCAGCGCCTTCGTCGGCTACGTGGGCGCCGTGGCGGTCAACCAGGCGCTGGGCGGCACGCTCGACAACTTCGGCCCGGCCATCGAGTGGTTCAAGCAGTTGAAGAAGAACGCGCCGATCGTGCCGAAGCAGACGGCCTACGCTCGCGTCGTGGCAGGCGAAATCCCCATCCTGCTCGACTACGACTTCAACGCCTATCGCGCCAAGTACAAGGATCACGCGAACGTGGAATTCGTGATCCCGCAGGAAGGCACGATTGCCGTGCCGTACGTGATGAGCCTGACGGCCGGCGCACCGCATGCCGAGAACGCCAAGAAGGTGCTGGATTTCGTGCTGTCGGACGAAGGCCAGACGCTGTGGGCCAACGCCTACCTGCGCCCGGTGCGCGCCAGCGCCATGAGCAAGGAAGCCGCCTCGCGCTTCCTGCCGGCCAGCGAATACGCCCGCGCAAAGACGGTCGACTTCAACAAGATGGCAGCCGGCCAGCAGGCGTTTGGCACCCGTTACCTGAACGAGGTCCGCTGAGCATGAGCACCGTCACCCGAACCACCTTGCCCGACGATGCGGTATTGCCCGCACGGTGGCGGGTGGCGTTGCTGGCGCCGGCCGTTGCACTGTTCTGCGCGTTCTGGCTGCTGCCCATGGCGGCGCTGCTGCGTGTGAGCGGCAGCGATGGCCTGATCGCCACCTACACGGCCGCGCTGACCACACCACGCTATCTGGGCAGCCTTTTCTCGACGGTGGTGCTGTCGGCGGCGGTCACCCTGGCGACGCTCATTCTCTCGACCATCGCCGGGCTGTTTCTGGTGCGCCACAACGTGCCGGGCAAGCGGATGATTACCGCCATGCTGACGTTCCCGCTGGCGTTTCCCGGTGTGGTGGTCGGCTTCATGGTGATTTTGCTGGCGGGGCGGCAGGGCCTGCTGGGCGATGTCACGCACAAGCTCATCGGTGAGAAATGGGTCTTCGCCTATTCCATCGGCGGGTTGTTTCTTGGCTATCTGTATTTCTCGATCCCGCGCGTGGTGTTGACGGTCATGGCCGCGGCGGAAAAGCTTGATCGTTCATTGGAAGAAGCGGCGCGCTCGCTGGGCGCATCGTCGTGGCAGGTCACGCGCGATGTGCTCGTCCCGGGCTTGGCGCCCGCGCTCATCGCCTCGGGGGCGATCTGTTTTGCCACGTCGATGGGCGCGTTCGGCACGGCCTTCACGCTCGCCACCGACATCGACGTCTTGCCGATGACGATCTATACCGAGTTCACGCTCAATGCCGGGATTGCCATGGCGGCCGCGCTGTCGGTTGTGCTGGGCGTGGTGACGTGGCTGGTGCTGGCGATTGCGCGCACGGCCGCCGGCGGACAAGCGGGGGCGGCGGCATGAAACGCGCTTTGTCTGCTGCGCAGTGGATCATCACGCTGCTGCTCTGCCTCTTTCTGATCGTCCCGGTCGTCCTGTCGATGGCCGTGGGGCTGACACGCAACTACATCCGCGGATTCAAGAGTGGCTGGACGCTCGATTGGGTCGCCCAGGTCTGGGATATGTATCAGGCGTCGATCTGGATGTCGCTGCTGGTGGCGCTGTGCACGCTGGTGATTGTGCTGGCGGCGGGCGTGCCGGCCGGCTATGTGCTGGCGCGGCGCCAGAGCCGCACGAGCCGCCTGATCGAAGAATTCCTGACACTGCCCGTGGCGCTGCCGGGCCTGGCGACTGCGCTCGGGCTGATTGTGGCGTACGGCGGCTTTGGCGGCTTTCGCGAGAGCTTGTGGTTCATCGTCGTTGGCCACGTGGTGTTCACGCTGCCGTTCATGGTGCGCTCGGTCGCAGCCGTGGCGGCTGGCCAGAACCTGAAGACGCTGGAGGAGGGCGCCGCTAGCCTGGGCGCGTCGTTCTGGCAGCGCTTTCGCACCGTCGTGCTGCCCAACGTGCAGCCCGGCATCCTGGCGGGCGCGTTGACGGTGGTGACGCTCTCGGTGGGCGAATTCAACCTCACCTGGATGCTGCACACGCCCGAAACCAAGACCCTGCCGGTCGGCCTGGCCGATACCTATGCGTCGATGCGCCTGGAGATTGCCAGCGCCTACACGCTGATCTTCTTCGTCATGATCGTGCCGCTGCTGGTGCTGATGCAGCGCTTTGGCGGCCTGCGAGTGAACAACGGAAAGGCTTCCCGATGAGTACCGAACCCCTACACCTCGCCCCCGTGCCGATCCGGCTGCGCGGCTGCGGAAAACACTTCGGCGGCCAGCGCGTGCTGGAGTCGATGGACCTCGATATCGCCGCCGGGGAGACCGTCGTGCTGCTCGGCCCGTCGGGCTGCGGCAAAACCACCACGCTGCGCATCGTCGCCGGGCTGGAGGCGCCCGATGCTGGCGGCACCGTGCACTTTGGCGACGAAGACGTCACCGCGCGCCCGATCGAGCGCCGCCGCGTCGGCATGGTGTTCCAGAGCTACGCGCTGTTCCCCAACCTGAGCGTGCGCGGCAATGTGGAATACGGCCTGCGCATCCAGCGCCGGCAGAACGGCTTGTCTGACACGCAGATCAGCGCCCGGGCGAACACGCTGCTGGAGATGATGCACCTCACGCCGTACGCAGACCGCGGTGTGGATCAGCTCTCCGGCGGGCAGCGCCAACGTGTGGCACTGGCGCGCGCGCTGGCGCCCGAGCCGCGTGTGCTGCTGCTCGACGAACCGCTCACAGCGCTCGACGCCAAGCTGCGTGAATCCGTGCGCGCAGAGATGGACCGCTTGCTGCGCAGCCTCGGCATCACGACCATCTACGTGACGCACGACCAGGAAGAGGCGATGGCGCTAGCGGATCGCATTGTCGTCATGGAAGCCGGCCGCATTGCGCAGATCGGCACGCCGCGCGAAATCTACTTCCAGCCCGCCAACCGGCACGTGGCGGATTTCATCGGGATCATGAACCGCCTTGACGGCACACGGCAGGATGGCGCGTTCGTCTGCGCGGGTGGCCGCGTCCTCGTGCCGGCTGGCGAAGGCAACGCCGTGTTTTTCCGCCCCGAAGATGCCGTGCTGGCGGACCCTGCCCAGGCCGCGCTCAAGGGCACGGTCGAATCGGCGGTGTTTCTCGGTTTCCGCACCCGCGTGCGCGTGGCGGGCGTGTCGGCCATGCCGCTGTTCATCGACGTGCCCGGCCGCCAGCAGTTTGCGCCGGGCCATGCGGTCGGCTTCGATGTTCCGGCAGACCGCCTTCTGACCCTGCAAGCCTGATGCCGATGCATTTCCTGCAACTCACCGATCTTCATATCAAGCGCCCGGGGCGACTGGCGTATCGGCGCGTGGATTCGGCGGCCTATTTGGCACGCTGCGTGGCGCATATCCTGGCGCAGCCGGCGAAACCGGATGCCATCGTCCTGACCGGCGATCTTGTGGATGCCGGCGCGCCGGAGGAGTACGCCCATCTGCGCGCCGTGCTGGCGCCCCTCGATGCGGCGGGCATCCGCATGCTGCCAGTGCTGGGCAACCACGACGGCCGGGATACCGCACGCGAAGCGTTTGCCGATTGGCTCGCGCCCATGCCAGCCACCGCGCAGGACGCGCGCGCTTTCCAATACTGGACCGACATTGGCGACGTGCGCCTGATCGTGCTCGATACGCTGGACACCGGCCATCCTGGCGGCCGCCTGGGCGTGCAGCGCCTTGATTGGCTGGTGGAGGCGCTGGCACGTGAAACGCAACGCCCCACCGTCATTGCGATGCATCACCCGCCGTTTGCCACGGGTATCGGCCACATGGATGTGCAATCGCTCGCCAAGGAAGACATCCCGGCCTTTGCGCAGATCGTGCGTGCCGCCGGCAACGTCGAGCGCATCATCTGCGGCCATCTGCATCGCTCCATTGACGTGCGCTTTGCCGGCACGGTGGCATCGACGTGCCCGTCACCCGCGCATCAGGTGGCGCTGGATCTCGACCCCGACGCGCCGCCCGGTTTCGTCATGGAGCCGCCCGCGTACAAGGTCCACGCCTGGGTGCCGGGCCAAGGCCTGGTGAGCCATCTCGCGTACGTGGGCGAGTTCGACGGCCCGCACCCGTTCTTTGAGGCCGATGGCCGGCTGATCGACTAAGCCGCTTCCACGGCGGCGGCGGCCATGCGCGCGACCAACGCATCGACATCGTTTTCGGCCGATGCAATCGACGCGCGCAGTCGGTCGTCTGCAAACTCGTCGTATTCGATGGCCACCGATGCCACATCCGTGATGCCGATGTAGCCGAATGCCGTTGCAACGCCGCCTTCCACGTGGTTCATGTGGGCGATGCGCTGGCCAGGGCCATAACCGAAATCGCCACGCGAGCTGACGATGACCAGGCGCTTGTTCATGCTGGCCAGCAGCGGCCAATAGGGCTCGCCGGTGCGGCTGCGGTCGAAGCCGAACGTGCGGCCCACACGCACGATATTGTCGATGTACGCCTTGAACTGCGCGGGCATGCCGAAGTTGTACATCGGCACGCCGGCCACGATCACGTCGGCGGCAAGCAACTCGTCGATCAACGCATCGCTTTGCGCAAGGCGATCGTGCATCCAGGGCTCGCGCTGCGCGGGCGGCGTGAATGCGGCATGCACCCAGCGGCCATCCACGGGCGGGGGCGGCTCAACGCCGATATCGCGATAGACGACCTGCGCATGGGGCGCATGCTCAAGCCAGCGCTGCACGAAGCGCGCAGATAGCCGACGTGTGTGGGAGCCGTGGCGTGAAGTCTCGGAGCTGCCCGGCCGGGCGCTTGAATCGAGGTGCAGTAGGCGGGCCGGAGAAGTCATTTGCGCATCCGTTTTGAGTTGAGTGGAGGTGTGGCCACTCTACGAACCGCGCTGCACCGCGACAAACGAGTTGTTTTGCGTGCCACAGATGAGATGGATTCATCCATACCGCCCACGTGGGAAAAACGCCCGTGACACAATCCCGCGCATGCGAAAACTGCCACCCTTGAGCGCGCTGCGCGCCTTTGAAGCCACTGCGCGCCACCTCAGCATGAAGCGCGCTGCCGATGAGCTGTCGGTCACGCCCACGGCTGTCAGCCATCAGATCCGCCGCCTGGAAGACGCGCTGGGGGTGGCGCTGTTCGAGCGCCACGTACGTGCGCTGCGTCTGTCAGCCGCCGGCGAGCAGTTGTATCCCGTGCTCAATACCGGCTTTGACGCGTTTGCGCAGACGATCGATGCCATTCGCGGCCCGCAAGCGCAACCGGCCCGGCAGCGCGTCACGCTTACGGCGCCGATGGGGCTTGCCGCGCGCTGGCTGGTGCCGCGGCTGGGCGAATTTGCGACGCAGCATCCGGAGGTGGATCTGCGCATTCATGCGTCTGACACCGTGGTCGACCTGCACGGCGGCAGCGCAGACCTTGCGGTGCGCTATGGCGATACGCCCGCTACGAATCACGGGCTCATCAGCGAACATCTTTTTGGCGATGCCTATGCGCCGGTCTGCCATCCGGGCCTGAACGTCCGGTCGCATGACGATCTGGCGCGCGTGCCGCTCATCCACTCTGAATGGCAGCGCACGCTGCCGCAGCCGATTGGCTGGCCGATGTGGGCACGCGCCGCCGGTATTGAGCACACGCTCAAGACCGACACGGGCATCGTGCTGTCCGACGACGGGCACGCCATGTCGGCGGCAATGGCCGGGCAGGGCGTGATCCTGGCGAACCTGCCGCTGGTGCGCGATGCGCTGGAGGCTGGCGCGCTCGTCCAGCCGTTCGCAGCGCCCGTGATTCAGCGCTATGCCTTCTGGGCCGTGGCGCCATCTGCGCGGCTTGAAGACGCCGCCGTGCGCTCTGTGTGGGACTGGCTATGCGCGTGCCGCGAAAGCGCGGCACGCGCGCATCGCTCAAGGCAATAGCGGCGACGTCGTACGCGCTGGCGCGAACGCTTCGTGCCACGCAGCGGCAAGCTGCAGCAGCGCAAGCTCCGACCGTGGCGAGGCAATGACCTGCAAGCCCAGCGGCAGACCGTCGGCGGTGAAACCCGATGGCAGGCTTGCGGCCGGCACGCCCGCCAGCGTGGCGCCAATCACGACTTCCATCCAGCGGTGATACGTGTCCATGGCGCGGCTGGCTACCGTCTTGGGCCAGTGTTCTTCCGCGGGGAAGGGCGCAACTTGCGTGCAAGGCAGGACAAGAAAATCGTACTGTGCGAACTGCCCCAGCAGCGCCTGATACCAGCTTGCGCGCGTGGCGATTGCGCGGTTGATGTCGATGGCGGTACGGCTGCGTCCGTGCTCGATTTCCCAGATGGCTTCGGGCTTGAGCAAGTCACGCGTGGCTGCGTTGACGTAGAGGAGCGCCAGGTTGCCCGATACGCTCAGCGCGCGCAGCGTGCACCAGCATTCCCACAACGCGTCCATCGCGAAGAAGGGCCGTACGGTTTCGACATGGCAACCCAGCGTGTCGAACGTGTCGAGCGCTTGCTCGTTGACGGCCAGCACTTCGCGGTCGACGGCAAGGTAGCCGCCAAAATCGCCCATCCAGCCAATGCGCGCTTGCCGAAAATCACGGTGAAGCGGCTGCATGAAGCACGCCGGATCGTCACTCAGTGACAGCGGCGCTCGCGGGTCGTAACCGGCCTGCGTGGCGAGCAGCCAAGCGAGGTCTTGCGGATTGCGCGCCATCGGGCCTTCGGTACCCAGTTGCTGGAAGAACACGTCGCCGGTGGGGCCGTAGGGCACGCGGCCGAGGCTTGGGCGCAGGCCGTAGATGTGGTTCCAGGCAGCCGGGTTGCGCAGCGAGCCCATCATGTCGCTGCCGTCGGCCACGGGCAGCATGTTCAGCGCCAGCGCAACGGCTGTGCCACCGCTGCTGCCGCCAGCCGAGCGCTCGGGGTTCCAGGCGTTGCGTGTGATGCCGTACACACGGTTGTAGGTGTGCGAACCGAGGCCGAACTCCGGCGTGTTCGTCTTGCCGATCAGTACGGTGCCCTGGCGGCGGATGCGCTCCACGACGATGCTGTCGTGTGTCGGCACATTGCGCGCCATGGCGAGACTGCCCATCGCCGTCACCATGCCGGCGGTGGCCGCAAGGTCCTTCGGTGCTTGCGGAAAGCCATGCATCCAGCCGCCGGACAAGCCTTGTGAGAGCAGCACATCGCGCTCCCGTGCTTGGTCGATGGCCGATTCGGCATCGATGCGGGCCACGACGGCATTCACCACCGGGTTATGGCGATCGATCTGCGCGAGAAACGCTTCCATGACTTCCACGCACGACACATCGCGCGCGTGGATGCGCCGGGACAGCTCAATCGCGCTCCATTGCACGATCTCTTCGTTGGCGACCGCAGGTGTGGCTGCTTGGCTCAGATTGGCTTGCATGGCTTGACTCGAAGTTCACTTCACGCGCTCAGGTAGGTCTGCGCCAGACGCACCCACGCGGCTGCGCCCAGCGGCAACACCTGGTCGTTGAAATCGTAGCCGGGGTTGTGCACCATGCAGCCGCCGAATTCACCTTCGCCATTGCCAAGGATCAGGTAGCAGCCGGGCACCTCGTTCAGCATCCAGGCAAAGTCCTCGCTGCCGTTGAGCCCCTTGGGCGCCTGCGTGACGACGTTGGCCGCGCCCACCAGTTCGGTGCAGACCTGCTGCGCCAGTTGGGTCTCCGCCTCGGTATTGACCATGGGTGGCGTCAATTGACGATAGTCGATCTGCGCCTCGACGCCATGGGCTTGTGCCGTCAGGCTGACGATCTCGCGGATGCGCATTTCCACCAGCGCGCGCGTTTCCGGCCGCGCCGCGCGCACATTCAGACCGATCGTCACCGATTCGGGAATCACGTTGTGCGTGGCGCCGCCGCGAATGAAACCGACCGACACCACCGCCGTGTCGTCGGGGGCGACGTTGCGTGCGACCACCGTCTGCAACGCGGTGATGATGGCGGCCGATGCGACAATCGGATCACGCGCGCGATGCGGCATCGCGCCGTGCCCGCCCATGCCCTTGATGGTGACGTCGGCCACGTCGGAAGACAGGCTCACCGGCCCCGGCAGCACGCGGAAGCTGCCGGCCGGGACGCCAGGCATGTTGTGCAAGGCATAAACGGCATCGCACGGGAAGCGCTCGAACAGCCCGTCTTCGATCATGGCGCGCGCGCCGCACAGGTTTTCCTCGTCGGGCTGGAAGATGAGGTTGAGTGTGCCGTCAAAGTCGCGGCTCTCGGCCAGCGCTTTGGCCGCTGCGAGCAGGATGGCGGTGTGCCCGTCGTGGCCGCACGCGTGCATCTTGCCGTGGTTGCGGCTGGCGTAGGGCAGGCCGGTTGCCTCAACGATGGGCAGGGCGTCCATGTCGGCGCGAATGCCGAGGCGGCGCGTGCCGTTGCCGAGCTTCAACTGCCCCACCACGCCGCTCTTGCCGATGCCGGTATGCACCTCGTAGCCCCAGCTTTTGAGCAGATCGGCCACCAATGTGCTGGTGGCGCCCACCTCGAAGCCGAGTTCGGGCTGCGCGTGGATCTGGCGGCGGATGTTGACGAACGTTTCTGCATCGATATGAACGGGCGGCAGCAGATGCGGCAGCAGTTGGAACGGCGTGAGCGTGGGCGCTTTGGTCATGTCGGGGCTCCGGGGTTGGAGGTTGGAATCGGGATCAGTGGGTTTCGCGTGCTTCGCGCAGGCTCAGCACGGTCAGCAGCGTGATGGCGCTGCACGCCATCATGTAGAAAGCAGGGGAGAGCGGATTGCCGGTGCGGGCCAGCAGCCAAGTCACGACAAACTGGCACGAACCGCCAAAGACCGTCACGCCAATCGCGTAGATGACTGACAGACCGCTGGCGCGCACCTTGATGGGCAGCAGCTCCATCATCATGAGCAGCATCGGCGTGGTACCGAGGTACAGCGTGCCTGTGAGCAATGCCGACAGCGCCAGCACCAGCGGCACGCTCGGGTAATGCGTCATCAGCCAGAAGGCCGGGTAGAGCGCCACCACAGTGACCAGCGTTGCGCCCACCACCAGCGGCTTGCGGCGCGGCAGGCGATCCGCCAACCAGCCCGAGAGCAGCGATGCGCCAAAGCTTGTCACCCCCGTCACACAACCGGCAAGCAGCGACAGCGAGGGCGGCAGATGCAGCTCACGAATCATGTAGGTCGGCATGAAATAGATGACCAGATACGTGCCGACCGTCCCGCCGATGATCGTGAGCACGCCCTTGATGACGAGGCCGCCGTGATCGCGGAACAAGGTGCCGAGCGGGCTCGGTGCATGCGTTTCGGCGGTGTGCGTTTCATCGAGGTGCGAGCGGATATACAGGCCCACCGGCGCGATCAGCAGGCCGAGGAAGAACGGCACACGCCAGCCCCAGCTCTGCAGCGCTTCCGGCGACAGGCTGCCGTACAGAATGGCTGCAGTGAGCGCGCCGCACAGGGCTGCAAGGCCCTGGCTGCCCAACTGCCAGCTCACGCGAAAGCCGCGCCCGCGAATGCCGCCGGATTCCATCAGCATTGCAGTCGATGCACCGATTTCCCCGCCCAGCGAGAAACCCTGCAGCAACCGCCCGGCCAGAATGACCAGCGGACCGAACAGGCCCGCCGTGGCGTACGTAGGCGCTACCGCCAGGCACAGCGTACCGATGACCATCAGCCCGATCGTCAACGTCATCGCGGCCTTGCGCCCGTGGCGGTCTGCGTAGTTGCCGATCACGAAGCCGCCCAGCGGCCGCATCACAAAGCCGATACCGAACGTTGCCACCGCCAGCAGCAGCGAGCCATACGCACTGTCGGACGGAAAGAACAGCTTGCCGATCATCAGCGCGAAGAAGCTGTAGACCGTGAAGTCGTACATCTCCAGCGCATTGCCGATCGAGCACGCGGCAATCAGTCGGGCCTGCCCGACGGGCTTGGACACAGCAGCGACCGATGCGGTCAAGGGCGGCTGCAGGGTGGCGTCATTCATGAGGGTCTCCATCCGGGGTATTGGTAAGAGGGCTTCTACGAACCCTTGGCGCTTGCAGTATTCCGCCAAGCCGCGGTCCGGAAAAAATCGTAAATATTCATCCCGATAACCAAATAGAATCACCGTCATAACCAGCCTGTATCCGCTATCAGGGAAAGCCCGTGAAGGCGTGAGGCTGGGCGCACACAAAATCGTGTGTGCGAAGAGGAAGGAGAAACCCCGTGAAGCTGCACCAGTTGCGCATCTTGCTTGCCGTGGCACAGCACGGCAGCATCCACGAAGCTTCGCGCGGGCTGCATATCTCGCAGCCGGCGTTATCCAAAGCGATTGCGGAGCTGGAACGGGAGCTTGGCGTCACGCTGCTGTCGCGCTCGGTGCGCGGCGTCAGCCTGACGGCGTACGGGATGGCGCTCGTCAAACGGGCCAGCGTGGTCGAGCAGGAGTTGCGTCACGCGCTGGAAGACATCGAATCCATCCGCGGGCATGCGGAGGCGGAGCTCAACATCGGCTTCACTGCCGTGGCGTCAAGCGGGCCGCTGCCGGATGCAATGGCGGCGCTGCGCAAGCGGTTTCCGAATGTCGCGCTGCGCGGTTTCGAACAGCGTCCGCAGCAGATTCTGGAAGGACTGCGCGAAGGGCGGCTCGATATCGGATTGATCTCCAGCAACAGCGGCCCCGGCACGGGGAGTTTTCAGTGGGAGCCGCTGTTTTCGGTGCCGATGCGCCTGGCGGTGCGCCCGGGCCATCCGCTGCGCCGCGTGCGCCGGCTGCGCCCGCTGCTGGATGCCGACTGGCTCGTGCTCGACCCATTGGAAGACCCGGGCAGCCCGATGGCGAGTCTGATGCGGCTGCATCGTCTCGAAATACCTCGCCGGATCGTGCAAAGCGCATCGAATCTGCTGGGGCTGCAATTGGCCACAAAGACGGACGTCGTCAGCATGTGGTCGGAATTTGTCTTCAGCGGCACGGGTGGGCCACTGCGCATGGTTCCGGGCTCGCTCGAAGTCTTACCGATGGAAGACGAACTGCCGGACTTCAACGTCTACATGGTCTACCGTTCGGCCGACCTGATGACGCATGTGTGCGCGGAATTCAGCAAGGAGATTCGGCACGCCGCGCAGGGCTATCGCCATCGCTGAACATCACGCGCCGAGCTCGGCGCTTTCCGCGCGCATGGCCCCGGGCGGCTGCCCGACCACCCGCTTGAATGCGCGGCTAAACGCAGCGAGAGACCCGTAGCCGAGCCGGTACGCAACGGCTTCAATCGCTTCGCGGTCACGCGTAATCCATTGCGCAGCGAGCCGCATCCGCAGCTCGGTCAGATAGCGCACGGGCGTCATTCCGGTGGCTGCGAGGAAGCGCTCGGCAAACACTGAACGCGAAACGCCCGCTTGCGCCGCCAGCTCCGCGACGCTCCAGTTGCGCCCGGGGTCTCGATGCAGCGCGACGATCGCGCGACCAAGTTTCGGCTCGCGCAGCGCCTGCACCCAGCCCGTCGCGTCGCCGCAACCGCACTCCACCCAGCCGCGCACGATGAAAGCAGCCACCACGTCAGCCAGCCGCGCGAGGATGCCCGCAAAACCTGCGCGCTCCGAGCACGATTCACGTTCCATCGCATCAAGCATCGGGCGGATTTCCGGATAGCGCGCGAGCAGGGTGCCGACGTGCATGAACTCCGGCATCGTCCCCACAAGGGGCTGCATGCCGCCCAGATCCAGCTCCATGCAGGCGCTGAAAATGAGCGCATCATCCTGCGCCGATTCCGTACCGGCGCCAACCGACGCCACCGTGTCGCAGATCTTCGCGGCTTCAAAGCCGGCGATCTCGCGGCACGGTGCATCCGGATCGGACAGCAGGGCGTGCGGGGTGCCCTGTGGCAGCAGCACTGCATCGCCAGCCTCAAGTTGCATCGTTGTGCCCGACGCGTCGCGCAGCAGAACCGGCCCGCGCCCAACGAAGTGGAATTGCGCACGGCCCGGCGCCTCGCCAAAGCTCAGCCCGAAGGGCCGCGCTACATGGATACGGCGGTACTGGACGCCGCTCAGCCGCATGCCCAGCAGCAGCTCGCTGACAAGGTCGTGCACGTCGGGCAGGGCAGATGGCGGAGGTGAGGGCATCTCAAAATCCGGACGATTGATCAACAAGGCCGGATTGTATGCCATAGACCGTCCGGCGATCGGGCCCTACCATGCGGCCTTATTGGTACTTTCCCTGATCTTTTTCTACGGACCGACGCATGAATCCCGGAATCTCCACGGCCGCTTCAATCGCGGCTCCACGTGAACCCGCCTGGGGCGCTGTTTTTGCGATGGCGCTGGGCGTGTTCGGGCTCGTCACGGCCGAATTCCTGCCCGCAAGCCTGCTGACGCCCATGGCGGAAAGCCTCGGCGTGACCGAAGGCGTGGCAGGACAGGCCGTCACGGCCACCGCAACGGTTGCGCTGGTCACCAGCTTGCTGACCGCCGCCGTCACGCGTTCCATCGACCGGCGGCGCGTGCTGCTCGCATTTTCGGTGCTGCTCGTGGCATCCAACCTGGCGGTGGCGTTCGCGACGAATCTGACGACGATTCTGATCGGCCGCGTGGTGCTTGGCATTGCGCTGGGCGGCTTCTGGACCATGGCCACCGCTACCGCAATGCGGCTCGTGCCCGCCGCGATGGTGCCGCGGGCGCTGTCGATCATCTTCAGCGGCGTGGCCGTCGCAACGATTGCCGCTGCGCCGCTGGGCAGCTACTTCGGCCATTTGATCGGCTGGCGCAATGTGTTCCTGGCGGCAGCCGGGCTGGGCGTGATCGCATTCGTGTCGCAGGTCGCGACATTGCCATCAATGACGCCAAGTGGCACGACGCGCCTGCGCACGCTGATCGACGTGTTGCGCCGCCCGAGCGTCGGCATCGGGATGTTCGCCACGATCCTGGTGTTCACCGGGCACTTTGCGTTTTTCACGTACCTGCGGCCGTTCCTCGAACAGGTTGCGGGCGTTGGCGTGAACGGGCTGTCGGCGATCCTGCTGGGCTATGGCATTGCCAACTTCGTCGGCACATCGCTCGCCGGCCGTGTGCTGGAACACCGGCTGCGGCCAATGCTGATCGCGATGCCTGCGCTGATGGTTGTGCTCGGCATCGCGCTTGTGGCGCTGGGCCGCGCGCCGGTCATCGATGCCGTGCTCATCGCCGTGTGGGGCATGGCGTTTGGCGGCGTGCCGGTGGCGTGGTCGACATGGGTCACGCGCACCGTGCCTGATGAAGCCGAAAGCGCGGGTGGCCTGATCGTCGCGGCTGTGCAGCTTGCAATTGCAACCGGTGCGGCAGCGGGCGGCGTGGTGTTCGACGCAAACGGCGCGGCGGGTGTTTTCATTGGCGCGGCCGTGGTACTGGCCATTGCTGTTGCGACGATCGTGACGGGCGTACCCAAGCGCCTGGAGGTGGTCCCGGCAATGGCTGAGTGACTGAGTGACATGGTGAGATGCGCGCCGCTGGGCTGATCGGCTATGGGCTGAGTCGGCCCAGTGCGTGCCATCTATATTTCTCATAATTTGCATTATGTTAAATAAATGATGGACCGGCGTTCACCGGTCTCGCCTCACACCTCTTAAGCCTTCTTCAAAAACTCCGGCTTGAGCAGATAGCTCACACCATCAATCTTGCAGTCGATCGGATGGTCACCGGGGACCAGTCGGATGTTCTTCACCTTGGTGCCCGCCTTGAGCGTGCCCGAGCCACCCTTGAGTTTCAGATCCTTCACTAGCGTTGCAGAATCGCCCGCATTCAGCGGGTTGCCGTTGGCGTCCTTGATGACCGCCTCCGCCTCAACTTCTTCTTGCTGCGCCGACGGATTCCATTCGTGCGCGCAATCCGGGCAGATATAGAGGTCGCCGTCCTGGTAGGTATTTTCGGAGGCGCATTGCGGACAGGCAGGAATCGTAGACATATCGTGTGGCATGAAGCGGCTGAATTGGGGCCCGCACTATACCAGCCGGAACCTCCTGGATGGCTTGACCCTTGTCACGCCGATATGCGCCGCGCCAGCAAGAAAACGGGCCCCCTCGCCAACGGGGCCCGTTTCCATCTCGCTTTTGAGGGCGTCCGGTGCGACGCCCTCAAGGCTGCCGTGCTCAGTTGCCGAACAGGCTCTCCAGCGCGCTGATCGTCGTTGAAAGGGTCGCGGAAACCGTACCCGTTTTCCCAGCATCGATCGCAAGCGCCACATCGCCCGTGGAGGCAAAGGATGCGCTCGCCTGATCCTCCGTGGTGGCAAACGCTACGGAGCCGGCGCTCGGTACGCCCGAGGCGCCCACGACCAACGGTGACGTCGTGGTCAGCAGCAGGTTTTCGTTGCCCGAGGGCGTTGTGAAATTCAGGTTGCCGGAAAGCTTTACCTCATCGGTAAAGGTCAGCAGCGAAAGCGCATCATCCAGACGCCAGCCTGCCAGCATGATGGAATCCTGGACGCCATTGATGTTGCGGTTCACGGTTGCGTCATTGGACGTCGCAACGTATTTCAGCGTGCTGTCGGGCTGCGGAATCGATTTGGAAATCGTCATTGTTCCATTGAATGTCATTGAGGCCGTACCTGCCTGCGCACTCAGATTATTTGCGGTGACGGCCGCGACAAACGAAAAATCCTGCAGGTTTGCTGTCGGGCCCGATGCTGCGTTGATGACAAATGACATTCCGCCATTGAGCGTCGTCAATAACGTTGCGCCGGCAAGTTCAATATTCTGCTGGCAATTCGCGAACGTCATGCTGGCGGTATCGCCTGCCGAGATGCTGCCCGAACCATCGCGATCGTCGAATGTAATAAATGCGGTGCCTCCGCCCGTGCAGTTGGACGAGAAGTTCCCTGGGCCCGCTTGGCTGCCCGCAGCGATGACGGAGAAGAGGCTGATCGCGTAGAGGCTGTACGTATCGCGAGAACCAAAGTACGTATAGGCGGCAGCGGTCCGCGCATTCACGTAACCGTTGGCAGGGTCCGCCAGCCGGATGGAGGAAGGTTGCTGCGGCACGGGGAGAACGGCACCGCCCTCATCATCGCCGCCCCCACAAGCGGCCAAAGCCGCTGCCATTGCAGTGATCAGCGCTGTCTGCAGCAATGTCTTCATGGCGAACTCCTTATTTTTTTAACGAAGATTAAGCAATCCATGCTAGAGACATCAGCTTATGCACCGTGGATTTCATTGCATTTGATGATTAAAACTTCATTGATCCACCGCAACACAAAATTCACCTGAAAATAATCTGCCAAAGCAGAATCTGCTTACACTTTAAATTCAATCCATTCACTGAACATCCGACTTTCTTTCGCTTGACCGCCCTCGCCTCTGCGCGTCATTGCCTTCGCTTTTTTCGCGGACATCGCCGCTCGTTCAATTTGTGGGCCATCCGTCAAGTGCGCGACAGGCGCCGGTCTTCGTTCTATGATCCAGCCTTCAACGACCGTTGCTGAACAGGAGAACCACCATGGGCGAAGCCAAACGACGCGGCTCACAGGCCGACCGCATTTCTCAGGCGCACGCCCGGCTGGACGCGCTGCGCCCTGAGAAACTGGTCTGCGGCGCATGCCAAACCGCCTTTACCGAATTCGAGGGGATGGAGCCGCGCGACATGCCCGGCATCCACGCCATTTTTGGCGGCGAATGCCCGAACTGCGGCGAGAGCGTGATCTCGTTCAACGGTGAGCCCGAAGCCGTGGCCGCCGCCATGCTGGCGTACCAGGACGCCATGGAAGACGCCAAGCTCGGCGCGCAGACGCAGGAGGGCAAGCACGTGTCCTACGTCGACGAAGAAGACAAGCCCACGCAACACTGAAGCCGCCATGCAGAACACGCCAACGCGCCGCTACCGCCACTACAAGGGCGGCGAATACGAGTGGCTGTGCGAGGCCACGTACGAGCCCGATCCTGCCATCAAGATGACGGTCTATCGCGCCGCCAACGGCACGATCTGGACGCGTCCGTCAACGATGTTCCATGAGATGGTTGAAGTTGACGGCCGCCAGGTGCCGCGCTTTTCGCTGATGGACTGAATGCCAACCGAAACCATCTCGTTGCGAGCGGGCCTGCGGGCCCGTTTTACATATTGGCGTGACCGCAGCGGCGCCTGGGCCGCGCGCCATGGCCAATTGGCTGCTGGGCTGCATGAGTTTGTCGTCTTCGGCATCAAGCAGGCGTGGGCATGCCTGTTCGGCGGGCTGATGGTCGCCCTGCTGATCGGCACGCATTTCTGGTACCCGGCCAACGCGCCGATTGCCCGTTACGACGCCCTGACGATTGCCGCGGTCATCATCCAGATTGCCTTGCTTTGGCTGAAGCTGGAGACGTGGGACGAAGCCAAGGTGATCTTGATGTTCCATGTGGCCGGTACAGGCATGGAGGTGTTCAAGACTGCGGTCGGTTCGTGGATTTATCCCGAGGCGTCGGTGCTGCGCATCGGCGGCGTGCCACTGTTCACGGGCTTCATGTATGCCTCGGTGGGTAGCTATATCGCGCGGGCGTGGCGAGAGTTCGACTTGCGCTTCTCGCAGCACCCGCCGTTGGCCGTGACGGCCCTGCTCTCGCTGGGCATCTACGCGAACTTTTTCCTGCACCACTATTGGTGGGATCTGCGCTACGTACTGATGGCGCTGATTGCGGTGGCATTCCGGCGCTGCTGGATCCACTTCCGCATTGATCGCGTCCACCGGCGCATGCCGTTCCTGCTGGGCTTCACGCTTGTGGCGCTCTTCATCTGGCTCGCAGAAAACATCGGCACGTTCACGCGCACGTGGCTCTATCCGAACCAGTTGCAAGGCTGGGAGATGGTGTCCATCGCCAAGCTCGGCGCCTGGTTCCTCCTGACCATCATGAGCTACGTGATGGTTACGCTGGTCAACCCGCCGCGGCCCGTTTCTGACGCTTGAACCAGGCATGCTCGCCCGGCGCCCAGTCGCGGAGCTCGAAGGTGATGTGCACGCGGCGCGAGAACTGCAGGTAGATGCCGCACGTTAGGGTCAGCGCCGCTGCAACTGCCACGCCGTCGATAAAGGTCGAGCGCGCTCCCGGAATGCCGCCCGCCATCAGCATGAGCCCGATCAGTGGCGGCAGCAGCGCCATGTGCACGAGCATGGCCGGCCGGAACGCGCTGTCGTGCGTGGTAGCCAGTACCAGGACCGTCACGCAGGAGATCAGATAAAGCAGCGTGGTCAGGTTGATCGCCCCGCTGCCCGGCGCGTTGGCATCAAACAGATCGGCCCCGGCCAGTTGCAGCGCATCCATCGACAACCCCTGCCAGAACACCCACGTTGGCCCGGCGATGGCAATGGCCAGCACCCACGGCAGCCATCCGGCAATGCCGTACAGCGGATGTTGTCCCGCTGCGATCGGGTCGATGTCGACCCAGCGATGCGTCAGCATGATGCACCCCCAACAATGCGCACCCGTTCTGGTGACGGTTGCTTTCGGCAAGCGCCGGCGGCGTCTGCCTCCCCTACTTTCTAGCTTAGGTCGCTGCGCAAAGCTCGCAATGCAGGAGGAACCCTGAGCGCACAATCGGATTGCGCTACCTCAACTGCCGGTCAGCTATCGGCGGAACAGTCGCGGGCGGTCCGGATCGTAGAGCGGGTCGGGCGTGATCTGCGTGAGCTGCAATACACCGGCGGGGTCAAAGTAGAAATGCATCAGCGACGGCCAGACGTCGTCCGCCTTGAAGCGGTACGACCAGACCAGGCGGTCCATGCGCGGGAAATACGCGGTTTCGACTGGCTGGCCAAAATGCCGCAGCACGTCATCTCGGGTCCAGACACCGATCTTGGCCTGGGCAAACTCAAGGCTGCTCAACACTTGCTTGAAGGCGACGAGCTTTC
The DNA here is from genome assembly GCF_047304345.1 of Ralstonia sp. Ralssp135. Lineage (NCBI taxonomy): Bacteria > Pseudomonadati > Pseudomonadota > Betaproteobacteria > Burkholderiales > Burkholderiaceae > Ralstonia > Ralstonia sp. Ralssp135. The sequence continues at coordinate 65,175 of NZ_JBGLYZ010000021.1, read as the reverse complement.
CGCTGGCATCAAAGTCGGCCGCGTAGGTGAACTGGCCGTACGGTTTGGTCGGATAGAGCCAGCGGGTGCCGCCATCGAGCGGATAGGTTTCGCGCGGCGGCCCAAACTGCGCCTGCACCGCGGGCTCGTCCGCGCCCACCAGGCGTTGGCCCTTGGTGACCGGGGATTCCAATGCCGCACATCCCGCCGTGGCCGCAACCACAATCGCTACCGCCGCCCAACGCATTGCGTGCATGACAACCGCCCTCGCCAAACTGAGTCAAGCCGGTAGTTTATCGCCGTGCGTCAGCTCAACGCGCGAGTAGCGGCGTGATATCGAGGTGCGTTGCGGCAAGGCGCGCATCGGCGTGTGGCAATCGCGGGATCGTGCCCAGATGCGGTGCGTTGATCCAGCGGCGCAAGGTGGCGACGTTGTCGTCAAGCCCTGCCATGGCCGAGTCGACCACGTTACCGACCCAGCCGGCCAGATGCAGGCCGCGTGCGGCAATCGCCTCGGCGGTGAGCGCGGCGTGGTTCAGGCAGCCCAGGCGCAAACCGACAACCAGCACCACCGGCAAGCCCAGCGCCACAGCCAATTCTGCGGTATCAAAGTCGTCCGACAGCGGCACCCGGAAACCTCCGACGCCCTCCACCACGACGGCATCCGCCAACGATCTGGCATGTGCAAACGCATCGAGAATCGGCGGCAGCGTGATCGTCACGCCTTCGCGCGCTGCGGCCAAATGCGGAGACATCGGCGCGTCGAGCAGCCATGGACACACGGTATCGAGCGGCAGATCGACTGACGCAGCGGCCCGCAGTTGCTCGACGTCTTCATTGGTACGCGTGGGCGCGCCCGCCAGCGTGCCGGCAGCAATCGGCTTGAGGCCTGCAGCGCGGTAGCCAGTGTCAGCCAGCTTGGTCAGCAATGTCGCGCTGACCAGCGTCTTGCCGATCTCCGTATCCGTGCCGGTGACAAAGCAATCGAAGCGCGCGGGCATCTCAGGCTGCCTTGGCCGGCTGTAGCGATTGGCCGGCCGTTTCCAGCGCCTGGGCAAGGCGTTCGATGTCCGCATCGGTATGTGCGGCCGACAGGGTGATGCGCAGGCGCGCCGTACCCGCTGGCACCGTCGGCGGGCGGATGGCGGCGATGCGGATGCCTTCGCGCTCGAGCGCAGCGGCCAACTCCAATGCGGGTGCGTTCTCGCCAATCACGATCGGCTGGATGGCCGTGGGCGATGGCATCCATTGCCAGCCGAAGCGCGCGGCCAAACGCTGCGCATGCGCACTCCACACGGCGATATGGCGATCGAGGCGCGCGCGACGTTCAGCGCCCTCCTTGCCTGCGATCAGATCCAATGCTGCCTCCACTGCACACGCAATGCCCGGCGGCGTGGCTGTTGTGAAGATGTACGTGCGCGCGCGCTGGACCAGCCAGTCGATCACCAGTTGGTGCGCGACGATGGCCGCGCCCGATCCACCAGCGGCCTTGCCGAAGGTGCCGACATAGATGAGGCGTTTCGAGCGCACCCCGAAATGCGACAGCACGCCCGAACCTTTTTCGCCGAGCACGCCCAAGCCGTGCGCGTCGTCGACGATCAGCCAGGCATCGTAGCGTTCGGCCAGCGCGAGCAGTTCGGGCAGCGGCGCGATGTCGCCGTCCATGCTGAACACGCCGTCAGTGACGATCAGCTTGTTGCGGCTGGTGCTCGCGGCCAGAAGGGCTTCCAACGCAGCCACGTCGACGTGCGGATAGACCTTCACGGGCGCCCGCGACAACCGCGCGCCGTCGATGAGCGAGGCGTGGTTCAGCGCATCAGAAAAGATCGTGCATTCCTCCGCCGGGCGGATGCCGCCGGCCTGCGCCATGGCGCTCACCACGGCCAGATTGGCCATGTAGCCGGTGCAGAAGAACAGCGCGTCTGCCTCGGGAATGTGTTCGGCTTGCAGCGCCGCCATGCGTGCTTCCAGCCGCGCGTGCGCGATCGAATGACCGCTGACCAGATGCGATGCGCCGCTGCCGAAGCCATATTGCTGCGTGCCGTGCGTCACCGCCTCGGCCAAGGCGGGATGCGCTGCCAGGCCCAGATAATCGTTGCCGCAAAAGCCAAGAATGTCGCGCGGTTCGCCACCGGACACGCTGATGCGCTGGCTGCGGTCCGTCGGGCTGTACGCGGTGCGGCGCACGCGGCGCAGGTGTGCGGCGTCGATGGCGTCCAGGCCTGCCTGCAGGTCGTCAAGCAATCGCATAGGTGTGTCCTTCTGTTTCGCCCGTAACTTGGGCCAGCGTGTCTTCAAGCGTCTGCAGCGTGCGTTCGACCAGCAGGTCGGTCTCTTCGTCGCTCAGCACATAAGGCGGCAGCAGATAAACGGTGTTGCCGATGGGGCGCAGCAGCAGCCCCTGCGTGCGTGCCGTCAACGCAAAGCGCTCGGCAAAACGGGCGCCGGCCACTTCGGGGTGCACGTCGAACGCGGTGATCATCCCCGTCTGCCGCAGATGGGCAAAGCGCGCATCGTGCGACAGCGGCGCCAGCCCCTGGGCGATGCGCGCGGCGGTCACGCGGTTACGCGCAAAGACGTCTTCTTCAGCAAACAGGTCGAGCGTGGCCAGTGCCGCACGGCACGCCAGCGGGTTGCCTGTGTATGAATGCGAATGGAGGAAGCTGCGCACCGGTGCATCCTCGTTGAAGGCGTCATAGATGGCATCACGTGACAGCACGATCGATAGCGGCAGATAGCCGCCGCTGATGCCCTTCGACAAACACAGCAGGTCCGGCCACACGCCAGCCTGCTCGCACGCGAAGAACGTACCGGTGCGGCCGCAGCCCACGGCAATCTCGTCCGCAATCCAATGCACGCCAAACTCATCGCACAGCGCGCGCACGCCGCGCAGATAGCTCACGTCGTGCATGGCCATGCCGGCGGCGCACTGCACCAGCGGCTCGATGATGACGGCGGCGATGGTGCCCGCGTTGGTGCTCAGGCAATCGCGCAGCGCGGCCAACGCGCGTTCGGCCACGTCGGCGGCGGTCTCGCCCGGGCCGGCTAGACGCGCGTCCGGCGATGGCACCCGGTGCGATTGCAGAATCAGCGGGTCATACGCATCGCGGAAGATCGCGACATCGGTCACGCCCAGCGCGCCGAGCGTTTCACCGTGGTAGCCGTGTTCCAGGCAGACGAAACGGCTGCGCGCGCCCTGCCCTGCATTGCGATGGGCGTGGAAGCTCATCTTGAGGGCGATTTCCACGGCAGAAGCGCCGTCGGAGCCGAAGAAGCTGTGGCCCAGCACACCGCCCGTCAGGTCGATGAGGCGCTCGGCCAACTCCACCGCCGGCCGATGCGTGGCGCCCGCCAACATGACGTGCTCCAGTGAATCGAGCTGGGTCTTCAGCGCCGCATTGATGTGCGGATTCGCATGGCCGAAGAGGTTGACCCACCAGGAGCTGGTGCCGTCCAGGTAGCGCTTGCCATCAAAGTCGATCAGCCACGGCCCCTGACCGCGTGCGATCGGCAGCGGCGGCATGGCATCGAGTCGTGCATTTTGGGTGCACGGATGCCAGACGGCCGCGCGGCTGCGCGCCTGCCACGCCGTATTGGCGCTAGGCGCGCCGTCAACCGGCACCGGGATTGGGGGATACGCCATACGAGGCCTCCTCGAAACAGAAGCGGGGGATTCGGCGGCGTATGGTAGAGGGCATGTCGATCAAACAACAAGCCCGCACGTTTGGACAAATTGACGACACGAAAACCGACAAAGAGTGAAGAAGCGCACTTCTTCGGCGGACGTTCAACGTCCTGCGGGGAACTTGTCGTTAAAAAATCTTTTCCGCGGAAATGAAAAGCGGCTTAAAAATCACATGAAGTAGAGATCCATCAAGCCGACTCAGAAGTTGCGCCACGGAACACGAGGGTCTGACGGATTATTCACTTTGAGTGATATTCAGAATGGACTGCACGTTTGCGTTGCGTCATTGCTCTGCCCTAGGGATAACCCTATACTCGGGAAAACCCTAGATAACGCAACGAAAGAAAGAGAGAAAACATCATGATCCAGCAAGCCTATTACACCCCGAAGTTCGCCGGCCAAGCTCAAGTGCAGGCCGCCCGTCGCCCATCGCTGCTGCGCGCAGTGGTCAATTTCTTCCGCAACGGTTGGGATGACAACCTGGTGTACGCAGAAGTGGTTGGCAAGTCGGGTTCGTACCTGGGCTGAACGTCGCGGCCGAATGTTCGGTCATGCCGCAAAGGCACGTAAAAAAACGGCGCGTCGGCGCCGTTTTTGTTTTGGGGCGCTTCACGCGAACCTAGCCCAAATCTCCACCGCCCACCGGCAACACCGTCCCGGTGATGTACGAGGCCTCGTCCGAAGCCAGGAACAGGATCGCTCGCACCTGCTCGTCGATCGTTCCATAGCGGTGCATCAGGCTGCTGGCGATGGTCTGGTCCACGATGCCCTGGTACCAGACGGCGTCCTGCTCTGACATGGGCGCCGTGTTGCGCGGAATCTTGCGCGGCGGCGCTTCGGTGCCACCCGTGGCGACGGCGTTGACGCGGATGTTGTCCTGCGCATGCTCCAACGCTAGGCTGGCCGTGAGCGCATTCACGCCACCCTTGGCCGCCGAATACGGAATCCGGTAGATGCCGCGCGTGGCAACCGACGAGACGTTCACGATCACGCCTTGCCTGCGCTCCACCATGTGCGGCAGCACGGCGCGGCAGCACCACAGCGTGGGAAACAATGAGCGGCGTATCTCCGCCTCGATCTGCGCTTCTTCATAGTGCTGATACGGTTTTGCCCAGATCGTGCCGCCGACGTTGTTGATCAGTGCGTCAATGTGGCCGAAGGCATCGAGTGCGGCCTGCACGGCATGCTGAGCGCCAGCGTAGGTTTCCAGATCGGCCGTAGTGGCGTGGGCCTGGCCACCCGCTGCGGTAATCTCGGCCTGCACCTCGTAGACCAGCTCTGCTCGATCCACCAGCAGCACCTGGGCGCCCTCTTCTGCCAGCGCCAATGCCACGCCACGCCCGATACCTTGGGCCGCGCCCGTCACGACGACGGTCTTACCTGAGAATCGTTGCATGCTCATGCCGCCTTCGCCTCCGGTACTGCATTGGGCGTGAATTTCTCGTAGTAGAAGCTGCTGGGCTTCACGCCCTCGTCGTCAAAGTACTTGCGCACGGCGTCGACCATCGGCGGCGGCCCGCACAGATAGACATCCACGTCGCCATCGTTCAGGGCGTTGGCGGGCACGTGCTGCGTCACCCAACCCTTGCGCGGATGATTCGACGCTGCGTCGGCCACGACGGTGGCGTAGGTGAAGTTCGGCAACCGCGCCGCATAGGCTTCAAGCGCATCGACCTGCACCAGGTCGAGGTCACGGGTCACGCCATAAATGAGATGCACCTTCTGCTGCGAATTGGTGCGTGCCAGCACCTCAAGCATCGACAGGAACGGCGCGAGACCCGTGCCGCCCGCAAGGAACAACAGCGGCCGCTGCACATTGCGCAGATAGAAGCTGCCCAGCGGCCCCTGCAGATCGAGCTTGTCGCCCGGCTGTGCGGTTTCCAACCAACGGCTCATCACGCCACCGGGAATCTTCTTGATCAGGAAGCTGATCTTCGATTCTCCCGGCGCGGATGAGAACGAATACGAGCGGTGCTGCCCGCTGCCCGGCACGCCGATGTTGACGTACTGGCCAGGGAGAAACACCGGCGCAGAGGCATCCACGTCCAGTTCCAGCACGACGGCTGCGTCGTTATGCAACTCGACTTTCGACACCGTTGTCCCGAAGCTGCTCTGACCAGTCTTGCAGCTGGTCGACGTGGTGGGCACCGCAATCACGCAATCGCTTTGCGGCACCATCTGGCACGTCAGGACGAGGCCCGTGTTCTTCTCGTCTTCGGTCAGTGCGTCGTCAATGTAATCGTCACCAAGGTCGTAGCTTCCGCTCTCGGCGCGGCACTTGCAGGTTCCGCACACGCCATCGGAGCAATCCATGGGCAGGTTGATCTTGGCGCGGAAGGCGGCATCGAGCACCTTCTCCCCCGCTTTGCAATCGATGAAACGGGTCACACCGTCCTCGAAGTTCAATGCGACTGTGAAACTGGACATGGGATACCTCCGCAGCCTTGGATACGTGGGTGCAAATCAGACGTGATAGACGTCGAGCACCTGCCGGATGTAGTCGTTCTTCAGGACGATCTTCTTTGATGCGATCAGAAAACCATCGCCGGCGCGGCGCAGGGTGACGAACATCGTGCCGAAGAAGTGGTCGGTGGTTTTGTACCGGTGGCTGAGCGTGTGAAAGTTGTAGCGCACGTCGACCTCATCGCCGCGTTCGGCAACGACTTCCACGTTGGCGACGGTGTGACTGGTTCTCGGCTCCGGCGTTGAAGCGCCGCTGCGTTCGGTCTTGATGCGAAAGACGCGATCCTCCAGCCCGCAGCGATTGGCGTAGTACATCAACGAGATCTGGCTCTGCGGGTCATCGGTCAACTGGTCGTCGTCATCCCATGCGGGCATCCAGTAGGTCACGTCTTCTGCGTAGCATTCGAGCCACGCGTCCCACTGGCGGTCGTCAAGCAGTCGCGCCTCGCGGTACAGGGCGGCGCAGATGTTCTGGTAATCCGTGCTCATGCCGGCACCCCTTCGCATTCCTGCTTGAGCGCCTCGCGCATGACGCGCACCCAATATTCGTGCTGGCAGACGAACAGGCCTTCGTCTTCACTACGCTCGCCCGAGATGAGCGGCTTCAATCCCATCCTGGTTGCGTTCTCGTCAGGGCCGTGAATCCACAGCGGCGCCCCGCGCGACAGGTCGTTCCACAGCGCGGTAGTGCCGGCATATCCGTTCTGGCAGGCGCGGAATTCCTCCAGGTCATCGGCGGTGCCCATGCCGGTGACGTTGAAGAAATCCTCGTACTGGCGGATACGCGTTGCACGGTCGGTTGCGCTCTCGCCTTTCGGCGCGAAACAGAAGATGGAGACCTCTGTCTTGTCGACACTGATTGGCCGGACCACGCGAATCTGCGTGCTGAACTGATCCATCAAAAACACGTTCGGATACAGGCACAGGTTGCGGGTCTGGTTGACGATGAAGTCCGTCTGGATTTCACCCACGCGCGCCTTGATTTCGTCACGGTGCGCATAGACGGGCCGCACCTCCGGATTCATCGTCTTGGTCCACAAGAGGATGTGACCGTGCTCGAACCCATAGACGCCCGCCACCGACTTGCTCCAGCTGTTCGCATCCACCGCCTGGGTACCGCCTTCCTTGCGCCGCCCCATCGTTGCGGCGTAGTTCCAGTGCACGGTGCTCACGTGGTAGCCATCGCAGCCGTTCTCCATCTGCATCTTCCAGTTGCCGTCATAGACGTAGGAAGAATTGCCGCGCAGCACTTCCAGGCCATCGGGCGACTGATCGACGATCTGGTCGATGATCACCCGCGCTTCGCCAAGGTAGGTCTCCAGCGGCTGCACGTCGGCATTGAGGCTGCCGAACAAGAAACCACGATAGTTCTGGAACCGCGCCACCTTCTTCAGGTCATGCGAGGCATGCGTGTTGAACTGCACCGGATACTCGGTGGTCTTCTCATCCTTCACCTTGAGCAGCTTGCCGGTGTTGGAAAACGTCCAGCCGTGGAACGGGCACGTGAAGCTGCCCTTGTTGCCATGCTTGCGGCGACACAGCATCGCGCCCTTGTGCGCGCACGCGTTGATGACCGCATGCAGCTCCCCGGTCTTGTCGCGGGTGATGACGATCGGCTGGCGACCGATCCACGTGGTGTAGTAATCGTTGTTGTTCGGAATCTGGCTTTCGTGCGCCAGATACACCCAGTTGTTCTCGAAGATGTGCTTCATCTCCAGCTCGAACAGATCCGGGTTGGTGAAGATGTCGCGGCGGCAGCGGAAAATGCCGGCCTCTTCGTCATCCACCACGGCGGTTGACAGCAGTTGGTCCAGTTCGCTGGCTTTATCAATCAGGGCGGACATGGTCTTCTCCACGTTGAGGCACTCGGCCTCAAGCCTCGGCCGAAGCGCGCAGGCGATTCACGCGCTGGTTGTCCTTGCCCTGAACCAGCGGCGTCAGGGCAATATCGAATTCAATGTCTTTGTACGCATCGGCCTTCAGGGCGAGCGCGGCACCACCGGTTTTTTCCACCACGTGCGGAATCAGTTCTTCGCGCGTGGCATAGGCAAAGTCGTCCCAGATCAGCGGATCGCCTTCGATGTTGAATTGCGTCGTCAGCTTGCGGTGGCCATTGCTCGTGACGAAGAAGTGCACATGCGCAGGCCGGTTGCCGTGGCGGGCAAGCCCGTTCAGCAGCTGCTGCGTGGCACCTTGCGGCGGGCAGCCGTAGCCCACCGGCATCAGCGTGCGGAATTCATATTTGCCATCGGCACCGGTCCTGACCGCACCGCGCAGGTTGAACGGGCTTTGCGCACCGGTCGGATCGAAATGCGAATAGAAGCCGTTCGAGTTCGCATGCCAGCATTCGACCACCGCGCCAGCCACCGGCTTGCCGTCGGCACCGGTCACCGTGCCGTGAATGATCAGCGGGCCCGCAGCCGGATCCGGGTCGATATCGATCCTGGACACGCCATCGCGCACCGTCGTGCCCGCCACGTACAGGGGACCCTCAATCGTGCGCGGCGTACCGCCGTTGATGCCAAGCGCCTCGTCCGCAGCGTCCATGCGGATATCGAGATACTTCTCCAGGCCAACGCCTGCCGCCAGCAATGCGGCCTCGCCGTCCTGGCCGAGCTTGTTCAGGTAGTTGATGCCCGCCCAGACTTCATCGGGCGTGATGTCGAGGTCGTCGATGGCCTTGAACAGATCGGCCAGCAAACGATGGGTGATCTGTTTCAGGCGGGCGTTGCCCTCCTTGCCATCCAGATTGGTGGCGGCCTTCAGCAGGTCCTGCACTTCTTTCGTTTGGAATACGCGCGCGTTCATGATGGGTGTCTCCACGTGGTTTTCTGGGGGGAATGTCTCAGGCGGGATCTCAATCGTCCGTGCCGTGAACTGACGAGGGGTGACGGCACAGCGGTGTTACCGAAATCTCCATGTACGGAAACAGCGGCAGCGCCGTCAGGATGTCGTGCAGTTCTGTATTGCTCTGCACGTCGAAGACACTGACGTTCGCGTACTCGCCAACCAGGCGCCAGATGTGGCGCCACTTGCCGCTGCGCTGCAGATCTTGCGAGTAGGCTTTCTCGCGCGCCTTGATCTCGTTGGCGACATCGGCGGGCATATCGGCCGGCAGGCGGACATCCATGCGAACGTGGAACAGCATCGTGGGCTCCTTGGTGGGTGTCTTGGTCTGGTTGTTCTTATTGGCGGCGCAGGCGCGCCAGCTTGTCGCGGTCAATCTGGATGCCCAGGCCGGGGCCGGTGGGCACCTGCAACATGAAGTCGCGGTACTGCAGTGGCTCGGTCAGCAGTTCTTGCGTGAGCAACAACGGTCCGAACAGCTCGGTGCCGAACTGCAGTTCGCCAAAGGTGGAAAACACGTGGGCGGAGGCTGCCGTGCCAACGGCGCCTTCGAGCATCGTTCCGCCGTACAGGCCGATGCCCGCAAGCTGCGCGATGGCGGCGACTTGCATGGCCGGCACGAGGCCGCCGGATTGCGCGATCTTTACTGCGAAGACGTCGGCGCTGGCAGAGCAGGCCAACTCAAATGCGTCCAGCGGACCATGCAGCGCTTCGTCGGCCATCATCGGCACGGCGAACTGGCGAGCGAGGCGTTCCAGCGCGGCGCGGTTCTCGGCACGCACCGGTTGTTCGATCAAGTCGATGCCGCCGGCCTGCAACGCGGCGATGCCATTGGCGGCGTCAAGCTCGCTCCAGGCCTGGTTGACGTCCACGCGCACGCTCACGGCATAGCCCAGGGCGCGCTTGATGGCCAGCACGTGGGCAACATCGTCTGCCACCGGGCGCAGGCCGATCTTCAGCTTGAAGATGCGGTGGCGGCGCTCAGCCAGCATCGCCTCTGCCTCGGCAATGTCCTTCTTGGTGTCGCCACTGGCGAGCGTCCAAGCCACCGGCAGCGCATCACGCAGCCGGCCGCCGAGCAGCTCCGACAGCGGCACGCCAAGCCGGCGGGCCTGCGCATCCAGCAGCGCCGTTTCCAGCGCGCACTTGGCAAAGCGGTTGCCCTGGATGGTCTTTCGCACCTTTGCCATGGCAGCCGCCACATTGCGGGCCTCCATGCCGATCAGCAGCGGCGCGATGTGCGTGTCGATGTTGACCTTGATGCTCTCGGGGCTTTCTTCGCCGTAGTTGAGGCCGCCAATGGTGGTGGCCTCGCCCCAACCTTCGATGCCGTCTTCGCAGCACACATGCACGAGGACGAGCGTCTGCGTGTGCATGGTGGCGACGGACAGTTTGTGCGGACGGATGGTGGGCACATCCACTAGAATGGCCTCGATCGAGCGAATCATGTTTTCCAGGTATCAGAAGAACTGCTATCAACGTGGAATCCAGATTACGCAACGCGATTTATTGCGTCCAACACCGATTTAGTATCAGTTTCATACCCATCAGGTATAAAAAATGGAGCTGCGCCACCTTCGCTACTTCGTTGCCGTCGCTGAAGAGCTGAACTTCACGCGTGCCGCTGAACGGCTGCACATCGCGCAGCCGCCGCTCTCAAGGCAGATCCAGCAGTTGGAAGAGGAAATCGGCGTGCTGCTGTTCGAGCGCGGCAGCCGCCCGCTCAAGCTCACCGAAGCCGGCCGCTTTTTCCACGCGCACGCGCGGCAGTTGCTCGCGCAAACCGCAGAACTTGCGTCGATGACGCAGCGCGTGGGTCAGATCGAGCGGCGCATGTCCGTCGGCTTCGTGGCGTCGACGCTGTATGGGATGCTGCCGAAGGTCATCCGGCGCTTTCGGGCGGAATACCCGATGGTCGATCTGACCATGCACGAGATGACCACCATGGACCAGATCCAGGCGCTCAAAGATGGCCGCATCGACGTCGGGTTCGGCCGCATCCGCTATGAAGACCCGAACGTGCGGCGCATCCTCCTGCGCGATGAGCGATTGATCGTCGCGCTGCCGTCAGGCCATGCGCTGCTGGACGGCAGGACGACCGTATCCCTGCGCGACCTTGTCGGCGACACGCTCATCATCTATCCACGCACACCGCGTCCAAGCTATGCGGACCAGGTGCTCGCCCTCTTCCACGACCGCGCGCTCGAACCCAGCAAGATCTACGAGGCACGGGAATTGCAAATTGCGCTGGGGTTGGTCGCCGCGGGCGAAGGTGTGTCGGTGGTGCCGCGCAGTGTGGCGGGTTTGCGGCGCGAAGATGTCTGCTACATGGAACTCGACGATCCGCAATTGGTCTCCCCCATTATCTTCAGCACGCGCCTGCTCGACGAGTCTGAAGACATCCAGGCCATGCTGGCGCTGACGTATCGGTTGTATGACGAGCAGAAGATCCCGTATTACGCGCCCTCGTAAGGCTTGCAATGGTGGCACCAAAGTTACAAGCCGCTGGACACGACGGCCGCATGGGCTAGATTGAAGCAAGGCGCCCGTCCGCCTGCGATTGGAGCGCAAGCGAGTGAAAAGAATACGCCGCCCCATCATCATCAAGTTGGCCCTCGTCGTGGCGCTGCTGCTTGCGATGGCCGCCTTGCTTGTCGCTCACGAATTCCGCACCTCCGCCTGGCAAGCCCGCTACTTCGCGCATCTGGCGAAATCGCAAACCTTTCCCGTCAAGCCGGGGCCAAACAATTCGGCCCGCTACCCGAACTCCGGCCCCTACGACCAGCGGCTCGGTTATCACGACCTCCCCACGTTTCTAGACCGCCTGCGCTCGCGCGGTTACATCGTTGCCCAGCAGGCCCTGCCATCCAAAGAGATGGTCGCGCGAATGGACAGCGGCATGAATCCGCCCTATCGCGAGAAAGACCAAGCCGGCCTGGAATTGCTCGACGACGATGGCCGGCCGATCTACCGCGTGCGGCACCCCGAACGTGTGTATGACAGTTTCGCGTCGGTACCGCCGCTGCTGGTCAACTCGCTGCTCGCCATCGAAAACCGAACGCTGTTGCAGACCGAATACCCCAAGCGCAACCCGGCCGTGGAGTGGTCACGCCTGGCGCGCGCCGTGTGGGACCGCGCCCTGCATGCCGTCAACCCGGCGCATGAATCGCCCGGCGGCAGCACGCTTGCCACGCAAATCGAGAAGTACCGCCACTCGCCCGAAGGCCGCACCGATTCCCCCAGCGAAAAGCTGCGTCAAATGTTTTCAGCATCCGCGCGCGCTTACCTGAACGGGGAAGACACCACAGTCACGCGCCACCAGCTCGCCGTCGATTATCTGAACACCGTACCGCTGGGGGCGCGCGCCGGGTTTGGCGAGATCCAGGGGATTGGCGATGCGCTGTGGGTCTGGTACGGACGCGACTTCGCACAGGTGAATGGGCTGCTGTCGGCCAACTCAGCCGCGCCACTCGCAGACCGTGCGCTGGCGTACAAGGAGGCGTTGAGCCTGCTCGTATCGCAGCGGCGGCCGTCGTATTACCTTGAGAACCTCGATGAACTCGAAACCTTGACCAACGCCTATCTGCGCGTGCTGGCCGTATCCGGCGTGATTCCGCCAGCGCTGCGCGATGCGGCGATCGCGCAATCGCTCAAGCAGCAAGCCCTGAACACCCGCGTGCCGCCTCCGCCCATCGAGCACAAAGGCACAAACGCCGTGCGCGTGAATCTGGCGGGCATGCTCGGGATCTCGCGCATGTATGCGCTCGACCGTCTCGACCTGACCGCCAGCAGCACGCTAGATGCGCCGTTGCAGCGCGATATCTCCACTGAGCTGCGCAAGCTGCGCGACCCGGCACAAGCCAAGGCCGCAGGCCTCGTCGGCGACATGATGCTGGAACGCGGCGACCCGCGCGGCGTGACTTACAGCTTCACGCTCTATGAACGGGCGCCGGGCGGCAACCGCGTGTTGGTGCAAGCCGACACGTTCGACAAGCCGTTCGACATCAACGAAGGCGTCAAGCTGGATCTGGGCTCAACGGCCAAGCTGCGCACGCTGGTGACGTATCTCCAGATCGTGGCCGAGCTGCACAAGCGCTATGCCGACCAGCCTGCGGCCGCGCTGCGCAAGCTCAACATCCCCGTGCAGAATCCGATCGAGCGCTGGGCGGTGGACTACCTCGCCCACACGCAAGACCGGTCGCTCAAGGCGATGCTCGATGCATCGATGGAGCGCAAATATTCCGGCAACGCTGGCGAATGGTTTGCCACCGGCGGCGGCATGCAGAGCTTCGAGAACTTCGAGAAATGGGAAGGCACGCAGAACTTCACGGTGCGTGAGGGGCTCAAGCACTCCGTCAATCTCGTGTTCGTACGGATCATGCGCGACATCTCGCGCTACTTTCAGCACCAATTGCCCAACGCCGGCGCCGAGGCGTTGACCAACCCCGATTCCCCGCAGCGGCAGGTCTACCTGCAACGCTTTGCCGACCGCGAAGGCAAGCTGTTCATGGGGCGGTTCTACGCAAAGTACAAGGGCAAGACCGACCAGGAGCGCGAAGCCATCCTGGTGCAAAGCACACGTGCCACACCGGTGCGCTTGGCCACGATCTACCGCAGCATCGACCCGGAAGCCGGCCCGGGCAAGCTCGCAGCGTTCATCCGCAGCTACCTGCCGGGCGCAAAGCTGGATGAGGCCGAACTCACCAATCTGTACGAGAAGTATTCCGTCCAACGTTTCGACCTGGCCGACCGCGGCTACATCGCACGGCTGCATCCGCTGGAACTCTGGCTGGTGGCCTACCTGCGAACTCATCCGCAAGCCACGCTCACGCAGGTGAACGAGGCAAGCGCCGATGAGCGCTTGTCCGTCTACAAATGGCTGCTGCAATCGCACCGCAAGGCCGCGCAAGACAAGCGCATCAAACAGATGTTGGAGATTGAAGCGTTCCAGCAGATTCACGCCATGTGGAAGCGGCTGGGATATCCATTTGAATCGCTGGTGCCGTCATACGGCACGGCCATCGGCGCATCGGCAGACCGGCCGGCATCGCTGGCGGAGCTGATGGGCATCATCGAAAACGACGGCATTCGCCTGCCTAGCGTACGCATCGACCGCCTGCGCTTCGCCGCCGACACGCCGTACGAAGTGATGCTCTGCCGCGACCCCAGCGCTGGAGAACGTGTGCTGCCGCCCGAAATTCCGCCTTTGGTCAAGTCAGCGCTGGCCGGCGTCGTCGAAGGCGGCACCGCCAAGCGGATCTCCGGAACGTTCGTTCAGAAGGATGGCAAACCCATCGCCATCGGCGGTAAAACCGGCACCGGCGACAATCGCTTCAAAACCTTCAGCCGCGGCGGCGGCCTCATCTCCGAGCGAGTCGTCAGCCGCTCCGGCGCGTTTGTCTTCTATTTGGGAGACCGCTACTTCGGCACCGTCGTCGCATATGTAGCCGGCGCCGACGCTGCCAAGTACAAATTCACCAGCGCACTGACGGTGCAAGTGCTAAAAGTCCTGGCGCCCACGCTGATGAACCACCTGAACCTGCAAGACGAGGCGCCAGCCTTCAACTGCAAGGTGCCGCAGGCCATGGCGCCGGAACAAAAGCTGGATTGACCCTCACCGCAACGACCGCTGCAACCAAATCGCCCCCGCGCAAACCAACGCCACCACCGCGCCCCAGGCAAACAAATCTCCCACAGCCAACAACGTCGCCTGCCGGTCAATCTCGGCGGAGATGCGAATCAACTCCGAACCCTGCAACGGATGCGGCCACTGCCAAGCAGGCGTCAGCGCGCTTACGTGCCCGACCAGGTCGGTGCGATGCTGCGCCTGTCCGCGCTGCAGTAACAGCGTGGCTCCCATCGTCCCAAACGCCTGCGCCCAAGCCCGCATGATTCCCTTGAACTGGTAGGCATGGCCGAAATCCTTGGCCGGCAAATCCACGTAAGACAGCCCCGCCACCTGGATCACCACAAACATCCCCACCATGCCTTCGATCATGAACCCCGGCACCACTGCCGCCACCGAAGCCCCCGGCATGGCCACACGCGACATCCACAGCAGCGCAGTCGCCATCAGCACAAAGCCGATGGAAATCAGCACGCGCTTGGTTGGCAGCACATTCGTCAACTGAAAGTTCAGGATGCCCAGCACCACCGTTACCAAGCCGCCCAGGCTCATCAACTGGGCGGTGGTCTCGTAACGGAAGCCCAAACCGTTCTGCAGCAGGCTCGACGAGAGAAACCCCCAGGCGCTCGCAAACATGTAATAGATGGCGTAGAACACCATGCCCATCAGGAAACGCCGCTGCAACGTCGCCCGCAAATCGACCCACGGCACGGGATGGCCCGTCTGGCGAATGCCAACCCAGATGATGAGCGTCACCACCGCAATGATCGGCACCACTTGCGCGGGCGAACCATCGGGGTGAATGAAGCGGGCCTGCTGGAAGCCATGCAGCGCAATCAGCGCCGCCAGCCCAAACGCGATGGCCGAGGGCCAGTCGAGCGACGCGAAATCGCCCTTGCGCTCGTGCATCTTTGGGTGCGGATAGAACGCCGCCACGAGCCCGCACACCACCACCGCCACCAGCAACTGCGCGACGAAGATGGCGCGCCAGCCAAATTGCTCCGTGAGCGCCGCCGACAGCATCGGTGACACGCAACTCAGCCCGAAGATGCCGTAGATCATGCCCTTCATCATCGTGCGGCGTTCGTGCGCGGGGCTGTGCTGCACAAAGATGCGCGAGGTGGACAGCATCGGCCCGCCGCCAAACCCCTGCACCGCCCGGCCGACGATCAGCATCGTGCCGCCCTCGGCAGCCGCGCACATCAGCGTGCCGACGATGAAAACAAGCAGCGACAGCAGAGTGTGCTTCCGGTACGTCATGTGATCGGCCAGCCGGCCCATCACCAGAATCGCCAGGCTGGCCGCTGCCGCATACGCCGTCACGGCCCACAGATACACATCTTGTGACGCCAGCACCCCGCCTTCGATATGCGGCCCGGCAATCGAGAACATCAGGTTGGACATGTAGTCCACGCCCGTTGCCAAGCCAATCACCATGCCCACCATGCGCAATTCCATCCGGCTGCCGACGGTCGATGCGGCGGCCGGTTTGCGCGGTGCGGGCGGCGGAGAAACCGTGTGGTCTGTGCTTGGCGTGTTCATGCAGGGATGGTAATTTGCCTCGAAACCGGCGGAAATCGCCTGCTAACAAATTCATTGTTCAACTATGCGAACGACGGACTGGAACGACTGGGACACTTTTTGCACCGTGGCCACGCTCGGCAGCTTCACGCGTGCGGCCGATCGGCTGGGGTTGCCCAAGTCGTCGGTCAGCACGGCGGTGTCGCGGCTGGAAGGCAAGATGGGCGTGCGCCTTTTCGAGCGCAGCACACGCCGCCTGCGCCTGACCGATGCCGGTGAAGCCCTGCTGCGCGACGCCGGCCCATTGTTCCAGCGGCTGCGCGAAGTTTCGGAAGATGCCGCAGCGACGTTCCAGTCACCCGCCGGCACCTTGCGCATTGCCATGCCGTATGAGTTTGCCGCCAAGCAGCTCGCCGAGGTGGTGCTGGAAGTCATGCGCGAGCACACCGGCTTGCGCATCGAGGTGGATGTCGCGCCGCGCCAGATCGACCCGCTCGCCCAGGGCTACGACATCATGCTGACCGTGCCGCGCGGGCCGTTGCCCGATTCCGGCCTCGTCGCCCAGCGCGTCTTTGACTTGCGGCGCGCCGTGGTCGTCGCCCCGCAGCTGCTGGAGCGTCTTGGGCCGCTCACCCACCCAGACCAGCTCGCCGATTGGCCCTGCCTCGGTACCTCAAACGAAGCCGAATGGCAGTTCCGCACGCCCGGCGGCGAGACGATCAACCTGCCGCTGGACTTCCGCATGCGCACCTCCAACAGCGAGTTGCGCATGCAGGCCGCGATTGCGGGTCTGGGTGTCGCTCGCATCACCTCCGTGTTTGCTACCGACCTGATCGCTTCAGGCGCGCTTCAGGAAGTGCTGACGGATTTCCAATCCCCGCCGATGCGCGTGTATGCCGTATTTCCAGGCCGCCGCCTGATGCCCGCCAAGGTCAAGGTCTTCATGGACGCCCTGCACCGCCGCATAGAGCATTCCCGCCAACACACCGACATGCGGCCCACCTTTGTCGACGAAGCTGCCGCTTCCTGGCCGCCTGAGTCGCTGCTCTGATTTTCAATCTTCCTTTTTTATCTACGCAAAGCCATGCGCCCGTTCACCAAATTCCCCGTCTTGATTGCCGCGCTCGCTCTGAGCACCGTTGGCTGCTCTCGCGCCGAAGATATCGGCAGCGTCAGCACCAATTTCCGCATCACGGGCTCTGACAAGATCGTCATCGAAGCCTTTGACGATCCGCTCGTGCAGGGCGTGACCTGCTACGTCTCGCGGGCCCGCACCGGCGGCATCAAGGGCACGCTGGGCGTGGCCGAAGACGTGAGCGAAGCCGCCGTGGCCTGCCGCCAAGTCGGTGACATCAGCTTCGTCAAGCCCCTGCCGCAGCAGGACGACATGTTCACGCAGCGACTGTCGCTCGTCTTCAAGACGCTGCACGTGGTGCGCACGGTCGATCGCAAGCGCAATGTGTTGGTCTATCTGACGTATTCAGACAAGGTCATTTCGGGCAGCCCGAAGAACAGTGTGACGGCGGTGCCGATCCCGGCCAGCCAACCCATTCCCGTCAAGTGAGGCGCAAGACGTATAGAAAAGCGATGCCTGCACCACATTGGTGCGGCGCAACGCCAGCGTGGTGGCCGAGCAACGGTAGACGGCGCAAAAGGGGTGCATACGTAAGCCTACGTATGGTGCATTGCGTCATCTGGTGTATGATCAGGGTATTCCCTAACCGGGATTTCCCTAAGAGGCCAATCATGCAAAACACGAACGACCTGAAGCTGACCGATCAACTCGAACGCGAACTGATCGAGCGCGAAATGTCCGAAGGTATCTACTACTATCGTCGTCCGAGCGGCCAATCGTTCTCGTTCGCCCAGTTCTTCTCGGCAATCGCGAACCTGTTCGGCACGCACCGCACCGCCAAGGCCTAACCCGCCACGCTATTGTTGATGGGCGTGTGCCCAGGTTAGCTGTATGCAGCAATCGCAGTTTCAGTAGCACCGTGCGCCGGCCGTGTGTCATCACACCCGCCGCCACACCCGCCAGGTCATGACCGCCTGGTGCCAATCGAGGGCCGGATTCCGGCCCTTTGTCATTTCTGCGGCATTTGTTTGGTTTGTCTGCGTGCCGCAGCATCGCCCTTTTTCCTCCGACCAGCTCACCGCGCTGCGGTTGTCTTCTGGTCCGCCTGTGCTTTACTGAGTAGAGCCGCGACCACCGATATCGAGACCACGCGCGCATCTTCGCAGCAACGAAGGCGCACAGCATGGCACCCGGCGCCCATCCCCCAAGGAGACTCCCATGGCGATCAGCCTCAAGCTGTCGGTCAACGGTGCGCCTGTCACCGTCAGTGTCGAACCCCATACCCTGCTAGTCCAATTGCTGCGCGAAAACTTGCGCTTGACCGGCACGCACGTCGGCTGCGATACGGCGCAATGTGGCGCCTGCACCGTCCATATGAATGGGCGCGCGGTGAAGTCCTGCAACATCCTGGCCGTGCAGGCTGACGGCGCCGAGGTGACCACCATCGAAGGGCTGTCGAAGGACGGCACACTGCACCCGATGCAGGAAGCCTTTCGCCAATGCCACGGCCTGCAATGCGGCTTCTGTACACCGGGCATGGTGATGGCCGCCACGGCGCTGGTTGCACAACACCCGCATCCCGATGAACACACGGTGCGTGAGCAGCTCGACGGAAATCTTTGCCGCTGCACGGGTTATCACAACATCGTGCGGGCCGTGATGCACGGTGCCGAAGCCATGGCTGAAGCTGAGGGCGACGATGCCTCTCTGCAAAGCCTGGCCGCAGCGCGCGCCCACGCCGCCTAACCCGAGCGAGGAGACCACCATGAACGCTCCCGCAGAACCCAACAACCATCTGATCGGTGCGTCCGTCAAACGCAAGGAAGATTTCCGCTTCCTGACAGGCGCCGGACAGTACACGGACGATGTCGTCCAGGCCCACCAGTCGTACGCGGTATTCCTGCGCTCGCCGTATGCGCATGCGCGCATCAAACACATCAATGCGGATGCCGCACGCAACCATCCGGGCGTGCTGGCCGTGCTTACAGGCGACGACCTGGCCGCCGACAAGGTCAACGGCCTGCCGTGCGGCTGGCTCATCCACAGCATTGACGGCACGCCGATGAAGGAGCCGCCCCACCCCGTGCTCGCGCAAGGCAAGGTGCGCCACGTGGGTGATCAGGTCGCGCTGGTGGTGGCTGAATCGGTGAAGATCGCCAAGGACGCCGTCGAGATGATCGACGTGGAATACGACGAACTGCCCGCCGTGGTCGACACTGCCACCGCAGATGCCGCCGGCACCGCCGTCCACGACGACGTGCCGAACAACACCTGCTACACCTGGGGCCACGGCGACAAGGCCGCCACCGACGCGGCGTTTGCCAAGGCCGCGCACGTGACGCACCTCGATATCGTCAACAACCGGCTGATTCCGAATGCGATCGAACCGCGCGCCGTCAACGCCAGCTATTCGCGCCAGGACGACAGCTACACGCTTTACGTCGCCAACCAGAACCCGCACGTGGAGCGCCTGCTGATGTCGGCGTTCGTGCTGGGCCTGACCGAAGCCAAGGTGCGCGTGATTGCGCCGGATGTGGGCGGCGGGTTCGGCTCGAAGATCTTCCTGTACCCGGAAGACGTCGCGCTTACGTGGGCATCGAAGAAGGTCGGCCGGCCGATCAAGTGGACGGCCGAGCGCTCCGAATCCTTCCTGACCGACGCGCATGGCCGCGACCACGTTACGCATGCAGAACTGGCGCTCGACGCGCAGGGCAATTTCCTCGCCATGCGCGTGCATACGACGGCCAACATGGGCGCGTATCTGTCGACGTTTGCCAGCAGCGTGCCAACCATCCTGTATGCGACGTTGCTTGCGGGCCAGTACAAGACGCCAGCCATCTATGCCGAGGTGAAAGCGGTATTCACAAACACCGCGCCCGTCGATGCGTATCGTGGCGCCGGCCGGCCTGAGGCGACGTATGTGGTCGAGCGCCTCGTTGAAACTGCCGCGCGCGAGTTGCAAGTTGACCCGGCTGAGCTGCGCCGCCGCAACTTCATCCGCACGTTCCCGTATGCCACGCCGGTGGGGCTGACGTATGACACGGGCGACTACGAACCGTGCCTTGACCGCGCCATCGAACTGGCCGATGTGAAAGGCTTTGCGGCCCGACGCGATGCCTCGCGCGCCAAGGGGCGGCTGCGCGGCATGGGCTATTCCTGCTACATCGAAGCGTGCGGGCTGGCGCCGTCGAACATCGCTGGGGCCCTAGGCGCGCGGGCTGGCCTGTTTGAAGCCGGCGAAATTCGTGTGCACCCGACGGGCTCCGTCACGGTCTTCACCGGCTCGCACAGCCACGGCCAGGGCCACGAGACGACGTTCGCGCAAGTGGTGGCCGATCGGCTAGGCGTGCCCATCGACAACATCGAGATCGTGCACGGTGACACCGGGCGCATCCCGTTCGGTATGGGCACGTATGGCTCGCGTTCGATTGCCGTGGGCGGCTCCGCCATCATGAAGGCACTCGACAAGATCGAGGCCAAGGCCAAGAAAATCGCCGCGCATCTGCTGGAGGCGTCGGCGGAGGACATCGAGTTCAAGGATGGCGTCTTCCGCGTGGCCGGCACCGATCGCACCAAGACCTTTGGCGAAGTCGCGCTCACCGCGTACGTGCCGCACAACTACCCGCTCGACAAGCTCGAACCTGGGCTGGACGAAAACGCCTTCTACGACCCGACCAACTTCACCTACCCGGCCGGCGCGTACATCTGCGAAGTGGAGGTGGATCCTGATACCGGCGAAGTCCACATCGACCGCTTCGTCGCGGTGGACGATTTCGGCAACATCATCAATCCGATGATCGTCGAGGGTCAGGTGCACGGCGGGCTTGGCCAGGGGATCGGACAGGCGCTGATGGAAGCGTGCGTGTACGACGAGAACGGCCAGTTGCTGACCGGCTCGTACATGGACTACGCCATGCCGCGCGCAGACAACCTGCCCAGCTTTACGGTGGAAACCGCCAAGGGCACGCCGTGCACGCACAACCCGCTGGGCGTCAAGGGCTGTGGCGAAGCCGGCGCGATCGGCTCGCCGCCGGCGCTGATCAACGCCATCGTCGACGCGCTGGCGCCGCTGGGCGTGAAGGACATCCAGATGCCAGCAACGCCGCATCGTGTCTGGCAAACCATTCAAGCGGCCAAGGCCTAGGCAGAGGAGCCCACCATGTACGATTTCGAGTACCAGAAAGCCACCGACGCCCAGACCGCCGTCACCGCGCTGAAGACGCACACCGACGCCAAATACCTTGGCGGCGGGCAGAGCCTGCTGGCAGCGATGAAGCTGCGGTTGGCGCAGCCGTCTACCCTGGTGGATGTGACGCGCATTCCGGGCATGTCGGGCATTCGCACGCAGCCCGGTGTGATTACGGTGGGCGCGGCCACACGCCATGCCGATGTGGCAGACAACGCCGACATCGCTCGCATGCTGCCCGCGCTGGGGGAACTGGCCGGCGGCATCGGCGACCGACAAGTGCGCGCGATGGGCACGCTCGGCGGCTCGCTCGCCAACAACGATCCGGCGGCGTGCTACCCGGCCGCTGTGCTGGGCCTGAACGCCACCGTCGTCACCGAGCGGCGCAACATCGCGGCGGACGACTTTTTCCTCGGCATGTATGAGACCGCGCTGGCCGCGGACGAACTCATCACCGAGGTGCAGTTTCCCGTGCCGGACCAGGCGGCCTACGTGAAATTCCGCAACCCGGCGTCGCGCTTTGCGCTGGTGGGCGTATTCATCAGTCGCAAGGGCAACAATGTGCGTGTGGCGGTCACGGGCGCGGCGCCGTGCGTGTTCCGTTGCACGCCGTTGGAGCAGGCGCTGGCCGCCAGCTTTACAGCAGAAGCCGCACGCAAGGTGGTGGTGCCCGCTGACGATCTGGTAGGCGATCTGCATGCCTCGCCGGAGTACCGGGCGCACCTCATTCCGGTATTGACGGCGCGCGCGGTCGAACAGGCATTGACGCACCATCACTGAGCGCCCGCCAAGGAACGGCATGCCAGTCGATTCCATCGACAACTGCATCGCGCAACTGCAAGGCCAGGGCTATTTCGCCAGCCGTGAGCTGGCCACGGCCTTGTTTCTTGCGTTGCGCATGCAGCGGCCGCTGTTTCTCGAAGGCGAGCCCGGCGTCGGCAAGACCGAGCTCGCGAAGGCGGCGGCGGGACTGCTCGGCACGTCGCTGCTGCGGCTGCAGTGTTACGAAGGGCTCGACACCGCCAGCGCGCTCTATGAATGGGATTACCCGCGCCAGATCATGGCGCTGCGGCTGGCCGAGGCCGCCGGCGAGAAACCGCGCGCAGACACGCTCTACCGCGATGAATTCCTCCTCAAGCGCCCGTTGCTGCAGGCGCTGCTGCCCGACCCACTCCATCCCGACACACCGCGCGTTCTGCTGATCGACGAGATCGACCGCGCTGATGAACCGTTCGAGGCGTTTCTGCTGGAGCTGCTGTCCGACTTCCAGGTGTCGATTCCCGAATTCGGCACGGTGCGCGCGCAGGTGATTCCGCTGGTCATCATGACGTCCAACCGCACGCGCGAAGTACACGACGCGCTCAAGCGGCGCTGCCTGTATCAATGGATCGGCTACCCCGATAAGGCGCGGGAGCTGCAGATCGTGGCGCAGCGCTCGCCCGAGACCTCTGCCCGCCTGCAGCAGCGCGCGGTCGATTTCGTGCACCGCCTGCGCGGCATCGACTTGTTCAAGGCGCCGGGCATTGCCGAAGCCATCGACTGGTGCCGCGCCTTGGTGGCGCTCAACGTGACCGAGCTCGATCCACAGTCCGTGCAGGACACGCTGGGCGTGCTGCTCAAGTATCAGGACGACCTGGCGCGCGTCGATACGCAAACTATCGAGCAACTGCTGGCCGCGCCCGCGCTGCCGGAGTAAGGCATGCAAGCGACCGTGCCGATGCAGCTCCCGATGCTGGCGCGCAACGTGACGCATTTCGTGCGGCTGCTGCGCAACGCCGGCATGCCGCTGGCGCCCTCGCGCGCCGTGGATGCCATCGAAGCCCTGAGCCATATCGACATCGGCCGCCGCGACGACGTAAAGGCCGCGCTGTCTGCCCTGCTCGTCTCGCATCCCGACGAACGCACGCTGTTCGATGCGGCCTTCAACGTGTTCTGGCGCGATCCGGACTGGGAAGGCAAGCTGCGCGCGCTGTTGCTGCCCAAGGTGCGTGGCGGCATTCCCGCAGCGCGCAGCAACCGCCTGGCCGATGCCCTGCGCGCGCAGCCGTCGACCAACCTTCCGCCGGGCCCGAAGCCCGATGGCGAACGCCATGACATCGTGGCGCCGCTGGCGTTTTCTGCAAACGAGGCCCTGCGCACGCGCGATTTCGACACGCTCAACGCTGCGGAATGGCGCACGCTGCAACACATGATCCGCCGCCGGCGCGTACATCTGGCGCAGGAGCGCACGCGCCGGCTCAAAGCAGCCTCGCGCGGGCGCCATCCGGACCTGCGTGCCACCGCCCGCCAGGCCGTGCGCGCCGGCGGCGAATGGACCGGCTGGAAATACCGCCAGCCCGTCGATCGCACACCGCCGCTGGTGCTGCTGCTCGACATCTCGGGATCGATGAGCCGCTATTCGCGCGCCGTGCTGTATTACTGCCACGCGCTGGTGCAATCGCGCGAGCGCATCCAGGCCTTCCTGTTCGGCACGCGGCTGACGAACGTCTCGCGGCAGCTGCGCGAGCGTGATCCGGATGTCGCCGTGCAAGCCATCGCGCAGCTTGTGCCGGATTGGTCGGGCGGCACGCGCATCGGCACAGCGCTGGCAGAGTTCAATCGCCAATGGGCGCGCCGCACGCTGTCCGGCCGTGCCACCGTCCTGCTCGTGACGGACGGGCTCGACCATGAGCATATCGACCTGCTCGACACCGAGATGGCGCGCCTGGCGCGCTTTGCCCATCGCATCGTCTGGCTCAACCCGCTGCTGCGCTTTGCCGGTTTTGAGCCGCGGGCACGTGGCGTGCGGGCCATCCTGCCGCATGTCGATGTGATGGTGCCGGCGCACCATTTCGACAGCCTGGCTGCGCTGGAGCACGAATTGGCGCATGCTCGCCGCACGCGCAACCCCCGCCCCCCAACCCCAGCCCGATCGACCGCGCCATGGAACTGACCCAGACCCATCTCTTGCCCGTGCCACTCCAGACCGCCTGGGATGCGCTGAACGACCCAGCCGTGCTGCAACGTTGCATTCCCGGCTGCGAGAGCATCACCGCCGCCGAAGGAGCGGCCAACCCCGCCTACGACGTCGCTATGACCGCCGCCGTCGGGCCCGTCAAGGCGCGCTTCAAGGGGCGCATGGAACTGGTCGATGTGGCGCCGCCGCGCAGCTACACGCTGCATTTCGACGGCCAGGGCGGCGCGGCCGGCTTCGGCAAAGGCAGCGCGCAGGTGCAACTCACGCCCGAAGGCCCCACGGTCACGCGGCTTTCTTACACCGCGACCGCGCAGGTGGGCGGCAAGCTTGCGCAAATCGGCTCGCGGCTCATCGACGGTGCTGCACGCAAGCTGGCCGACGAGTTCTTCCAGCGTTTTGCGGCCGAATTCGGCCCCGCAGATACGGCCGGCGCCGACGGACAGGCCGCGCCGCCCGTTGACGGCATGCCGGCCACGCAGGCAATTCCCGACCTCGCGGCCGGCCAACTGCAGGCTCATGGCGCACCGCCGGGCGCCGCCCCCAACGTCAGCCCGGCGCTGCAGCCGCGTAACCCATGGCCGTGGATCATCGTGGCGTTGGTGGCCGTGGCGGCCGCCTACCTGTTTTTGCACCACGGGGCATAATCGGTGCATTCCCCGCAACAGACACACAGCGCGCGAAAGCGCCGCTAACGCATCATGGACAGCGTCGATCTTGAAGTCTTGAAAACCAGCGTGCGCTGGCTGAAACAGGGGCGGCGCGTGCTGCTCGTCACGGTGGTCAAAACGTGGGGTTCGTCGCCGCGGCCCGAAGGCGCAATGCTCGCGCTGCGCGATGACGGCGTGGTCATCGGCTCGGTTTCAGGCGGCTGCATTGAAGATGACCTCATCGACCGCGTGCGCCGTGAAGGCCTGCATTACACCAAGCCCGAAGCCGTCAAATACGGCATCAGCGCGGAAGAAGCACACCGCTTTGGGCTGCCCTGCGGCGGTACGCTCCAACTCGTGCTGGAACCACTGAACGCCTCCAGCGGTATCGACGCCCTGCTGCGCGCCGTGGAGGCCGGCCAGCTCGTCGCGCGCACGCTGGACATGGCGACCGGTGTGTCGTCACTGCAGCACGCCACCGTCACCGACGGACTGCAGTTTGACGAAGCGCGCCTCGTGACGATTCACGGGCCGCGCTACCGGATGCTCGTCATTGGCGCGGGACAGCTCTCGCGCTACCTGTGCCAGATCGCCGTGGGTCTGGACTACCAGGTCACCGTCTGCGACCCGCGCGAGGAATACAGCGAAGAGTGGTCGATCCCTGGGGTGGCCATGGTCCGCACCATGCCCGACGATACGGTGATGGCCATGAAGCTCGATGAGCGCTGCGCCGTCATTGCCCTCACCCACGACCCAAAGCTCGATGACCTCGCGCTCATGGAAGCGCTCAAGACGCCAGCGTTCTACGTTGGCGCGCTCGGCAGCCGCCGCAACAACGCCAACCGCCGGGAGCGACTCAAGGAATTCGACCTGAGCGATGCCGAGCTGGCGCGCCTGCATGGCCCGGTCGGCATTTACATCGGCAGCCGCACGCCGCCGGAAATCGCCATCTCGATCCTGGCCGAAGTGACGGCCGCCAAGAACGGCGTATCGCTGCCGACCATCCTGCAAGTTGAAGGCGCCAAAGCCGCGCGCGAGATTGCTGCCAATGCCACGTCGAGTTGCGCAGTGCCGCAAACTTGAGTCAACCCTCTGATGGAATGGGGTGCTGAAAGGCACCTGAAAGGTTACATTCTTATAAATCGCTGATTGTGCGCAGGTTTCGGCCGCATCGCGTCACGCGAATCTTGCGGCCCGCGAACCCCGTTTCGTGTGCGCGGCTTCATCTGGCACGACTTGCCCCTCCCTGCCTCGAGCGTGCTGCCGATACGCGCCTCGCCGGTGCGGCAGCGGCAGTGTTGTTTGCAAGCGGGTTGGTCGCCCGTTTTGCCACCCAAGGGATTCAAGTTTTCTCGCATGAGTATTTTGCTAACCGGTGCGACCGGTTTCGTGGGCGGCGCCATTGCCGCCAATCTGGCAGCCAAAGGTTTGCTGGCCGACACACGCTTTGCCGTGCGCGGTGATACGCCCGCAGAAGGGTTGGCGCGGCTACGCAGCAACCTGCGCCGCTTCGAGTTTGCACAGGGCACGCTGGAGGGCATTAAGGAATCGCAGATCGTGCCATTCGACCTGCGCGAAGCCGGTGCCGCCAAGCTGGGCGATCCGGAAATCATCATCAACTGCGCGGCGCTGGCAACGTTCTCGAACCATCCGTCGCTGTGGGAAACCAACGTGGAGGGCGTGCTGGCGCTGGGCCGACTGGCGGCGCAGGGCAAACGCCTGAAGCGATTCCTGCAGATCGGCACGGCCATGTCGTGCGGCCAGTTGGCGGATCGCCATGTCAGCGAAAGCTGGGATGTCCCCCCGCTGGAGCAGCACGCGGTGCCTTACACGTATTCAAAGGGCATGGCCGAGCTGAAGCTTCGCGAAGACGTGCCCGAACTGCCGTTGGTGGTGGTGCGGCCGTCCATCGTGGTGGGTCATAGCACGCTGGGCTGCGAGCCGTCGGGCAGCATTTTCTGGATGCTGCGCATGGTGGCGCTGCTGGAGACATTCAGCTGCCGCTTGTCCGACCGCGTCGACATCCTGCCCGTGGACGACTGCGCCGAGGCCATCGTGCAACTGTCGACCAAGCCCACGCTGGCGCACGACCTGTATCACATCAGCGCCGGCGACGCGAACTCCGAGCGCATCGAAACGCTGTACCCGCGCTTCAAGCGTTGCAAGACGCCGGAAGAAGATGCCCAGGCGCTGGCCGGCTACGTGTATCAGGAAAAAATCGCCGAGAAAGCTTTGGCGCGTAAATTCCTGAGCCTGACGGGCGACGGCAATGTGCGACTGGTCGCGCGCTGCATCCACCTGTATGCCAAGTTCGCCAGCATGAGCTACGTGTTCGACAACACGCGGCTGGTGCAGGAGACCGGTTTTCAGCCGCGCTCCCTGCTCGCTTACCTCGACCGCTGTCTGGAGACGTCGGACGCCGTGCCGATCCCCGAGCAGATGCAGTGGGACTATAAGTAGCCGTCCGACCTCCCCGGCTCGCACGGCGTGTCATGGCGCCGTGCTATAACCATCGGCGCCATTCACCAAGACTCCGGTCACCACAACAAGGAGCCGCCGATGACGCTGCAAGCCCTCGTCCATCTCAATGTCGCCACGCTGGTGGATTCGTTCATCAGCCTTGCCTCGGCCTTTGCACTTGGGTCGCTGATCGGCTTCGAGCGGCAGGTCAGACAGCGGACTGCTGGGCTGCGCACCAACGCGCTGGTGGCGGTGGCGGCATCGGCATTCGTCGACATGGCCGCGCAGATCGGCACCGCATCGGACACCACCCGCGTGATCGCCTATGTGGTGTCGGGCGTCGGCTTTCTGGGTGCCGGCACCATCATGAAGGAAGGCCTGAACGTGCGCGGCCTGAACACCGCCGCCACGCTGTGGGGCTCGGCGGCTGTGGGTGCGGCAGCAGGCTCCGATCTTGTCGGCCAGGCCATTCTGATTACGCTGTTCGTGCTGGCCTCCAACATCCTGCTGCGGCCCGTGGTGGACCGCATCAACCGCACGCCGCTGGACAATCAGGCCAGCGAAGTCACGTACACGATGTGCGTCATCTCCACCAGCGAGCGCCAGAAAGAAGCCCTGGCCGATCTGGAACGCCTGCTTGAAGAGGCTCGCTACCCCGTCAGCGACCTGTCAGTCGAACCCTTTGGCGACGACCACGTAGAAATTGAAGCGATGCTGATGTCGACCGCCGTGAACGCGGCCGAGCTGGACCGCATCGTTGCGTCGCTGCAATCGCAGCCGCACGTGGCCCAGGCGTTCTGGAATCCGAGTACGACGGAGTGACCCGCCGCGCCGGCGCCAGATCAGGCCAGGCGCAAGGCTGCAAAGGTCGCGTTCGGCGCTTTCACGATTCCGCCTGTGCAAACGGCGCTACCCCACCACATTGAGGATTTGCATTGAAGCGCCGGCTACCTGATGCCACAGTCCGGCAAACCAGGCCCTATATTCCGGATCCGATATGTGCGCGTTCAGCGCGTCGAGATCGATCCACTTCTCGATAACGACAAGTTCGTTCGGATCAAACGGCGCCTGCCCGGGCAGCCCACTAGGCAAATGAACGGCCAAGCCGTACTCAATGCAGCCGGCCTTCTCTCGTGTGCGTGCGACGATCATCCGGAATGCTGCCGTCAAACTCTCCAGTTGACCGTCTTTGGCTTGTATCGCTGCGATTACATGGATCATGTCGGCCCGTCGTTTGCATTCAGGTTTGGCCGCAGTGACGGAAGCGCTGGCACATCCAGCAAATGCTGACGACTTCCAAACAGCGCATTTAGCAACGGCGCTTGGGCCAGGAAATGGTGCGGAAAGCCGAGCTCGATTTCGCTCGCCGCATCGAGCTGTTTCAACAGCGAGTCGTCGATTTCAAAATCGAGGCACTTCAGATTCTGCTCCATTTGCTGAAGCGTTCGGCCGGCGATCATTGGAATGACGCCACTCGGCCGTTGTCGAAGCCAGTTGAGCGCGACCTGGGACGGCGAACGGTCAAGCGACTGAGCGACTTGTGCAACTGAGGCGGCAATTTTCAGCGATCGTCTTGTCAGGCGTTCGCCGTTCAGCCACTCACCGCGTTTCGAATCTCCGATATGGACTTCGTCCCCGGTCAGCAAATACTTCCCACTCAACACGCCGCCGGCCAGCGGCGCCCACGCGAGTAGGCCAAGGCCCAATGCGCTCGCCATTGGTACGACATCGCGCTCGGCGGTACGATCGATCAGACTGTATTCCGCCTGGTAGCCGACAAATTTGGCCCAACCCCGAAGATTCGCTAGCGTGTGCGCTTGCGCGACACGCCAGGCCGGGGTGTTCGATACGCCGACATAAAGGACCTTACCTGCACGCACCAAGTCGTCAAGCCCATGCATCACTTCGTCGACAGGTGTCAGAGAATCCCATGCGTGCAGCCAATAGACGTCGATGTAGTCCGTATTGAGACGCTTAAGGCTGTGGTCGACCGCCCGCATCAGGCTTTTGCGGTGATTTCCGCCTCCATTGGGGCTATCGGGGCGCGTGCTGAGCGAATACTTGGTGGACACGACGAAATAGTCACGCTCCGACGCAATGAACTCGCCTACCAACTTTTCGCTCGTTCCTTGCGTATACGTGTTTGCCGTATCGATGAAATTCCCTCCGGCGGAGCAAAAGGCATCAAAGATCGCCCGGCTCTCTTCAGCCGAAGCGCCGAAATTCCAGTCTTCACCGAATGTCATCGTGCCGAGGCACAACTCCGACACGCGCAGGCCGCTCTCGCCTAAGAGCCTGTATCGCATCATCGCGCCTGCGCCGCTTCAACATCCGTCGAGAAGAACAGGCCCTCTCCGACTGGTTGCCACGAAGTGATCACTGCATCCGCAATCGGCTTACCGACCAACCGCTCCATCACCCAGTGCGCAAGGTATTGCCCCGACATGCAACCGCCCGCCGTAGCGACGTTCCCGTCTATCACGAGTGGTTCTTCCACCACCCATACCCCGTATTGTTCAAGAAGCGGTTTTGCCGATGGATACGTCGTCGCGCGCTTTCCATCGAGTAGGCCGAGGGCCGCCAGCAGAAGCGCACCCGAATCGACCGAACCGATCAATTGGCGTTCCGGGTTCAATTGAAACTGCGCTAGATAATCGGCGTCTCGAATCTTCGCTCGCGTTCCTTTTCCACTTGTGAAGAGCACGGCGTCGGCCGTATTGGCTTCGCTGAGCGGACCATGCATCGGTATGGTCAAGCCGGTCATTGACCGATGAAATGGGCCATCGCCAACGAGGGAAACATTCCAACCGGGAAGATGCACGCGATTCAGAAGATCCCAAACCAATATCAAATCGATATCCGTGAAATCGTCGAAGGCTACGATGCTAATGCGCACATCTTCGCCAGATGAATCAACCGATCCAGGCATAGGTCTATCACCATTCCTCGAGTGGAAATTCAGATCGCCTCGAAATCTACGGGTTGCCTGGGCACATATTTGCCGTTCAGCGCGGCAAAGTAAGCTTTGATCTCGATCCCCTGCAGGTCAAACGCGTGCTTCAGGTCATGAATCTTGTTGACGACAAGGTCGAGCGTTCGCCTGTCCTCGATCCGAATCAGATCCAGGTTGGATGCGAGGAGCTCTGCATGGCCCATGTCGACATCAATCTTTTGATGCTCGAAATAGGGATCGAGAGCGTGAGCGCCAATTCCGTAGTGCTCATGCAACTTGGCTTTGAAATTCTCGATCTCCGCTTCGGAAAATCCCTGCGCCTCGATGACTGCGGCAACCAACAGTGCGGCCGCTGGCATCAACTCGAACAACTCGCGCATGAGAAAACCGATGAGGCGCGTGGATAACAATGGAATGCTCGACTCGACCTCCGGCACCGAGATCCCCACATTCACAAGCGATCTCAAAACGAATCCTTCATGCCCTTTCTCTTGTTCTGCATACGTCATGAGAACGTCTTTTAACGCTCCCGTCGCGTGTCGCGCACCATGTTCAATCGCGAAAGGGAAATCCCGAACGTAGTGATACATTTCGAGCAACCAGCCGATCAAGACCGATTTTTGTAGCTGACCTGCCGAAAATTCATTTCCGATATAGGAAATCTGCAACTCCGCACTCCAGATGCGACATGCCCTCGTCAGAACATCTCGCACATGCTCTTGAGGGAGTTTTTCGTCCAGATCCGAGTTGGTGTAGATGATGCCTGCCGGCTCCAGTGAGCCCAAAAGCGCATTGACATCGGCGACCGAAAACCCGCTCTTTTCGGCAATACTGTCGATGGAGTGCCATCCGGTGCAATAACTTCGCATTCGCAGAAACTGCAAAGCCCTTTCGGTAGGCACCTCATAAGTCGCCCTGCTGGTAATGAGCATGGCGGTTTCCCGCTGCGGGTCGATATGCCAAACATTTTCACGGAGCTTGGGGTACATATTGAAATCATCTCCCGCAGAAAAGAGCGCCCCGTGCATGTACCGGGCCGATTATCCCGGCACGTGCATGGGGCTGCCACTTGACAGTCGATCGTCACCACAATCCTGATGCTTGTCGCCCCGATGGCTCATTGCGATGTCGCGCAACATGCCTTGTGACACTACCCACAGACAAAGATGACGGTGGAGCCGGTATGCGCGACGATTGCGCCGGGCTTCAGCTCAAAGCTCAGGCCGCTCGTATGTTGAACGCCGGTGATTACCTTCAGTGGAACCTGCGCGTCTTGATATCCGTTTTCGAGCACAGGGGTCAGGTTCGCCTCGTCAGCGGCGCCGTGAACGGCGATCCGGCTTGTTCCTTCAGTTGATTTTTCTGGCATGGTAATTTCCCTTAAGGATTAAGCATGCAGATTAATGATAGAAGCAGCGGAAAATAAAAGCCCGCAGCTGGAAGGCGTGGAAATGTGTGTCAGAGCGTCACATTAACCGCACACAAATATGACGGTGGAGTTTGGGTGCGCAACGATTGCACCGGGCTTCAACTCGAAGCTCAGGCTGCTGGTTGTTTGGGTCCCGGTAACAACTTTCAAAGGTGCCCGCCCCTCAACAGCATCTCCAATGGCCTTAATCAACAGCTTCCCTTCCTCGGTGCTATGACCGGTCTCCTCAAGGCGTGTATCAGTCATGGTTTCACTCCTTTTTCAGATAGATTAAATCGTTTATAACGCTATCCATACATAGCTGTCCGACCGAACCCTAGTCATTCAAAGTCTATGCACGGCTGACTATATATGACGACGATCCGCCATGACATGTTTATTTCGGATTACCGTAAATAGCTGGAAGTTCATCATCCAAATACTTTGTGTTGCATAAAAACTTAAATCAGATATCCATTTCATTAAACATAGTCAATGGTTTGCGGAAGGCCTCAATCACATTTATGTCGGTAATTTGATTTAAAATTTTCAACCTCAATTTAAATTTATTCACTTGCTTTGGTGGAGTCCGCGATTTTCTGGGCGACATCGGCTCAATGCGAGACTTCTTGCCGTGGCCTTTTGGCAGAATGGCTCGGGGATTCGCAACTGACCACACGGGGTTCGCCTGTGTCTGTATCTGCACTCCGACGACGTGAGGCGGGCGCGTCAAAGCTGCGGCGTTGGGTGACCCGCTAAGACCGGCATGACAGAAGCTTGCGGTAGCGCGAACCAAAGCACAGGAATTTCCGGCGTTTCGGGGCAGGCGCCTTTGGGTTACAGCATTGGCTAGTCGAGCGCGGCGCGGTTGCACGCGAGGCTCAAGTCGGTCGCGCTCAGGGCGAGTGCGGATGGTCAGGCGAGCAGACGTGGACGCGGCAGAAGTGGCGTTTGCGACTTTTCACGCAGGCGTGGCAGTCGCAGCCTCATATTGCCCCAGGCGCTCTGGAGCCTCAGCACGACGGAGAGTGATCCGCCGCGCCGAGAACGATGCAACTCAGGCCAGGCGGAACGCTGCGATGGCGGCGTTCAAGGCTTGGGCCTGCTCCTCCAGCGATTCAGCCGCTGCGGCAGCCTGCTCCACCAGCGCTGCGTTCTGCTGCGTGGCTTCGTCCATCAGCGTGACGGCCTTGTTGACCTGTTCGATGCCGGAGCTTTGCTCGTTCGAGGCGGCGGCAATTTCGCCCATGATGTCGGTCACGCGGCGGATGGACGACACGATGTCTTCCATCGTGCTGCCTGCACGTTCGGCCAACGCGCTGCCTGTCTCGACCTTTGAGAGCGACGCCTCGATCATTTCCTTGATTTCCTTCGCGGCCGCGGCGCTGCGCTGTGCGAGGTTGCGCACCTCACCGGCCACCACCGCAAAGCCACGGCCTTGTTCCCCAGCACGGGCGGCCTCGACGGCGGCATTGAGCGCAAGAATGTTGGTCTGGAATGCAATGCCGTCAATCACGCCGATGATTTCCGACACCGTGCGCGACGACGCGCTGATCTCGCGCATGGTCGCCACCACGTCGGTCACCACGGCACCGCCCTGGCTCGCGACTTCCGATGCGCTGTCGGCCAGTTGGCTGGCCTGGCGGGCGTTGTCGGCGTTCTGACGCACGATGGAGGTCATCTCTTCCATGCTGGAAGCGGTTTCTTCCAGCGAGCTGGCCTGCTCTTCCGTGCGTTGCGACAGGTCTGCATTGCCCGCGGCAATCTGCTTGGTGGCGGCGCCGATGGATTCGGAGCCCGTGCGCACGCGGCGCACGGTATCGGTCAGCGCGGTCTGCATGCGGGCCAGGCCTTCGAGCAGACGGCCCATTTCGTCGTGACGGTCGATGCGCACACGTTCGGTGAGGTCTCCCGCAGCAATGCGGTCGAACTGCGCCAGCGCGGCGTTCAGCGGCCCCACAATCGCGCGCAGCAACGACCAGGCGCACCACAGCGCCACCACCAGGGCGACGAGGATGGCCGCCGTCACGATCACGCGAAAACGCGCGTAGGCCTCCTGAGATTCGTCGTAGTTGGCCTTGGAAAAGCCGAGCTGCTTCTTGCTCAATGCCAGGCTTTTGTCGTTGGAATCGCGGAAAGCGTTGGACACGCGCTTTTCCATGATGCCATCGGCCGTCGCACGGTCATCCGCGCGCAGCGCCTTGATGATGTCGCGCAGGCTGCCTGCCGCGGCTTCACGCGTGGTGGCGACCTCCTTGGCCAGGCGGTCCTCTTCTTCGCTGCGGGGCAGCGTCAGGTATTTCTTCCACGCTTCATCCGAGCGCGCGATCAGCTCTTCGGTACGATCGAGCAACTTCATCGCGCCCTTGTCGTTCGGATACAGCATGGCCTTGTCGAGGGCCGTGCGTGCGCGCGTAAGGCTCAAATCGGATTCGCCGAGCGCGAGCGCAGACGGAAACTGATTGGTGAAGGTTTCCTCGTGCGCATGGTTGGCGGCGCGCAGGCCGAGCAGGCCTGCCACGCCAATCAGCAAGGCAAGCAGAAACAGAATCGAAACCGAAAGCACCAGGCGGGTGCGGATGGTCAGGCGAGCAGACATGGGCGCGGCAAGAGTGGCGTGCGCGGCTCTTCACGCGGGCGCGACCATCGCGCCGGGCGGCCGGCTACCTCAGCACTATCGGCCGCGCCCCCTTTAACTTAAGGGCGAAGAGGCGAATGCATCACTAAAGCCCGCCCTTCCCGTCATTGATAGTCGAGCCGCAGCGAGATCGCGCCCTTTACCGTACCGGGGGTGACTGCGGCGTCGGTCTGGATATACGACGCCTGCATCGGAATCATGTATGAACCGCCAGTCGCCTTATCGTAATCGTCCACCTTGAGCGACGTCCCGAATTTGGCCGCGAGCCCGTCACGGCCGGTAAGGCGAATCTTCACGCCCTTTGCGGTTGAATCGGTGGCAAGCGGCAGTACGCCGGGCGTATCCACCACACCGCCCATCGGCTGGAGCGTGTATCCGACCCGGTTGTACCCCTTCGGGCAATTGTTGATCTTGATCTGAAAGTCGCGCACTCCGGCTGTTGAACCGATACCGTCCAATCTCCGTCCGACGGTGGGCGGCAGTTCTACCGCCTGACTTGGCACCGAACATGTTCCTTCGATTCTGGTCAGTGTGGCGTCATTGATGAGAAATTGGGCAGTAAGAAGACCGTTATTGGGTTTCGACATTGCTCTCATGTAGAGCGTGAAGTGAATTTTGCGGCTCGTTGTGCTGGTAGTGACGTCGCCGTCGTTTCTGAACAACTGCACTTCCATGGGGCTGGAAAATTTGATCGAGGAGCTCGAACTCGTAAATACTTCTTGAGGCTTTCCATTAACAAGAACACGCATGCTCAAGCCTATTAAATTTGTGCCAACCTCAGATCCAGTCAGTATCTCGCGCCCCCCGGTGCTGAGCATGTGGAAACTATACAATTCGCAATGGGCCTCACCACAGAGTTGCGTAGGCGTATAAGAGCGCCTCGCCACAACCGTTCCTTCGGCCATGCCACCTGGGAGCGCATATGAGCCGGAAAATGCGACAAGATCCTGGTGAGCCTCGGCGCGCTGCATCACGGCCAAACCTAAAATTGCAAACGCCGTGGTTCTCAACATTTGCGTGCGGCGTTGACTCAATCGTTTCACAATCGTCAATCTCCAAAACATAATTTCGTTCTGATGGTTTGGTTTTATGCGCAACTATTTTTGTGCCAACCTTGATAGAAATTCAATGTGCATCTCGGTGATTGCGCAATGCTTTTCCGGAGTCTTCCGCTCTGTCGGGTGGATACCACGCCCCACATTAAATGCGCCTGCCATCGTCATGCACGGCCAAGGTGGGACTCTGAATGTTCTGGAATGCCACGAAAATAGGAAAATTCCTATAAGAACAGAAACTGGGTCAAGGCCCAATTTGGCTTGAAAATCGAGAATTGCTCGGCTGACATCTGTCGTGCGGCGGCAAGGCGAGCACGGCGTCGAGCGCGTAGGAGCATGCGCTGATCGCCCGGGTCGGCACGCCGGGAACGGGGTTCCGACGCCGTTATTGCTTTGCAGCGACAACGGCCCGGTCCTTACCAGCTCTGATTACACCGCCCTAGTACGGCTTTTTGCATCACTGCGGCGCGCCTTTCTCGGGCAATCGGATCACAGATAGTCCAGCCGCAGAGAGATCGCGCCCTTTACCGTACCGGGTGTGACCGTTGCTTCGGTCTGGATATACGAGACCTGCATCGGGATCATGTATGAGCCGCCGGTCGCCTTGTCGTAATCGTCTAGCTTGAGCGACGTGCCAAATTTGGCCGCAGTACCGTTACGGTTGGCAAGGCGAATCTTCACACCCTTTGCGGTTGAATCGGTGCCAAGCGGCAGTACGCCCGGCGCATCCGCCACACCACCCATCGGCTGGAGCGTGTATCCGACCCGGTTGTACCCCTTCGGGCAATTGTTGATCTTGATCTGAAAGTCGCGCACGCCGGCTGTTGAACCGACACCGCCCAATTTCCGCCCGATGGTGGGCGGCAGTTCTACCGTCTGACTTGGCACCGAACACGTCCCTTCGATTTTCGTCAGGGAACCTTTATTGATGGAAAAATAGTTTTCGATTCTGGTGGCGCCTGTCATCGTGTATGTGAAGAACCAGAAACGAATTTGATCTTGCGTCGTGCTGCTGGCTATATCGCTAGACGAGTCTCTGATCAACTGCAATTCAACTGGCGTGGAAAATGCGACGTATGGGTCCGACAAATCCATTCGTTTTTGAGCCTTTCCGTTGACAATCACCTGCATACTCAACCCCTTCAATTCGAGAGGAGATGTCGGCCCGTCTGCTCCATAGGGGAAGGGGGCGAAGGTCATCAATCTGCACTTGGCCTCGCCACAAAGCTGTGTAGGCGTATAGAAGCGCCTCGCCACAACCGTCCCCTTGGGAAGGCCGCTTGGCAGCGAAAGTGTGGCCGGAAAAGGATAGAATTCTCTAGCCGAGGCGCCCTGTGCCGCGATCAGACACAGAACGGCGAACACTGTGCTTCCAATCATTGGCACGGCGCATTTAATAAATTCTTTAACAATCACCAGTCAATCTCCAAAACCAATTTAAGATTTTCACCAAGACGGCTTGATTTTATTTTCAGATATTTTTCACGCCAATCTTGAATAAAGTTCGCAACGCACATCGGTGATTGCAGGACAGTTCACTAGCACCTTGCATACGGCAGATTCTGTGCTCCACATTGAATGCGCCAGCTATCGCCACACACCACCAGGGTGGGATTCTGATTGTTCGGAAATGTCAGACACATAGGATGACTCCCAAAAACGACCGAAAGCTGCACCAACGGCCCGAGTCGACTTGAAAATCGAAATCTGCGCGCGTGCGTGTGTCACGCTGGCATGCAACTCGTCACGCCAAACGGAAGATGTGATCTGGAAGCGGTAAGCCGGCGCGGGGCAGCCGGAGGGGATCGGTGTTACTCAACGAGCGACACCGCGACGCGTGTGGGCAGGATGCCGACACACAATGCTCGGCCGAGCCGCATGCGAATGTGCGGCGGCTGGCCGTTATGGAAATGGCGAGTGGGACGCCAACCAACGTCAGCGATAGGGACAAGGCGACAAGCCTGAACCTGCCGCCGTCACATCACCCGTCGTACGAATACGCGCGCCGATGCCGCACCGCCTCGGCGAGTATGTCGAGCACGGGCTCAGTCTGCGTCCAGCTCAGGCAAGCATCGGTGATCGACACGCCGTACTTGAGCGGTACACCCGGTTTCAGGTCTTGGCGGCCGGCTTCGAGGTTGCTTTCCACCATCACGCCGACGATCCGGCGCTCGCCCTGCGACAGTTGCCGCGCGAGATCCTGCGCGACGTCGATCTGCCGTTCATGCGATTTGTTCGAATTCGCGTGCGAGCAGTCGACCATCACCTGTTCGCGCAACTTCGCCGCGCGCAGCGCCGCGCAGGTCGCCTCGATGTGCGCGCTGTCGTAGTTCGGCCCGCTCTTGCCGCCGCGCAGGATCACGTGCGCGTCGTCGTTGCCGCGTGTCTCGAAAATCGCGGCCATGCCCATCTTGGTCATCCCCATGAACGCATGGCTAGCGCGCGCCGCGATGATCGCGTCTGACGCAACCTGCACGCCGCCGTCGGTGCCGTTCTTGAAGCCGATCGGGCAGCTCAGGCCCGACGCGAGCTGTCGATGGCTCTGGCTTTCTGTCGTGCGCGCGCCGATCGCGCCCCACGCGATGAGGTCGGCGATGTATTGCGGGCTCAGCAGGTCGAGGAATTCCGTCGCGGCGGGCAGACCGAGCGCGTTCACGTCGAGCAGGAGTTGCCGCGCAGCGCGCAGCCCTTCATTGATACGGAAGCTGCCGTCCAGGCGCGGGTCGTTGATGTAACCCTTCCAACCGACCGTCGTGCGCGGCTTCTCAAAGTAGACGCGCATCACGATCAGCAGGTCGTCCTTCAGTGCATCGCCCGCGGTCTTGAGGCGGCGCGCGTAATCGAGCGCCTGGTCGTGGTCGTGGATCGAGCACGGGCCGACGACGAGCAGCAGCCGATCGTCGCGGCCGTGCAGGATGTTGCTGATGGCCCGGCGGGTGTCTTCGACGAGCGTCTGCGTATCGGCAGGCACGGGCAGCTCGTCCAGCAGCAGCGCAGGGGAAATAAGCGGACGCACCGCGCCGATGCGGGTGTCGTCGATGCGCGTCGTGTCTTGCGTCGCGTCGGCGACGCCCACCTCGCGATCATGTGAGGGGTTGTCGAGGTTTTTCATTGCAATCTCAGAGGGATTTCAAATAGTAGTCACGGGCCTGACGTCAACGGCGCGCCATCGCGCACTTACACCGCGCATTTAAGCGGACTTGCCACCGCGCGCCTGCCGATAATCTTCAGCAAACTCAGCCCATTGCTTGAGCGACACGTCTTTGCCATGCGCCGCCAGCTTCAACGCCGATTTGCGCCACGCCGTGCCGGCCGCGTAGTCCTGCACCTTTTCGACGAGATCGGTGCCGTGTCGGCCACAGCCGCGCAAATGACACCACGCTGCTACGCGCGCCATGGTCTGCAGCGCGTCGTCTAGGTTGGCGACCACGTTCTTGCCCGAGCCGAGCGCGACGCGGTCGGCGGTCGGTTGCAGGCTTTTGACGACGTACGATTTCGGCTTTTCGCCCTTGGCGCCGTAGACGACGCCGCGCAGCAGTGCCGGCGAAATGGCCTGCGACAGGCGCTGGATATCGACCACGCGCCCGGCCTCGCTACGCCAAGGAGCAACGCTACAGGCGTCGCCCAGCACATCGTCCCAGACACTTGGGATAGAGAGCTTGATGTCGATCAGGCGCAGCGTGGTGGGGTCGTTTTCGGGGCGAGCGAGCACGGAATAGCGCTCAAGGCCCAGACTGCCTGTGCCGGCAATCCGCCGCGCGACGTCGATGGCAATGAAACGCTGGCCGTTGCCCTGCTGGCCATACGCCTCGAGGATGCGCCGTGCGCGGCGGGCCTCTTCCTTGCTTGCCCGTAAAGTGCGCCGGCCGTCGATGCGCAGGGTGACTTGGTTGCCGTTGCGCTCGGTGCGGTCAGCCAGGTACGCCGCCCGGTTACGCTTGCGCAGGCCCCGCAGCAGATTGCGCACGATGCCAGTGGCGGTGGCCCGCTCGACCCAGCGCGGCTTGCCGTCAACCAGCGCGGCCGCATACGTGTCGAGAAAGCGCCGGCACAGGTTGTGAGCGTCTTCATCGGCCAGCTTCCAGCTAAAGGACGCCACCTGCAGGCTCGACAGCACGCGCACCAGGTCGACCGTGAACGGCGCCGCCAGCGCTTCGTCAAAGTCGTTCATGTCGAAGTAGACGAGGCCGTTGTCGCCCTTGAAGCTGCCGAAGTTTTCAAGGTGCAGGTCCCCGCAGATCAGCGTGCGGGGCGCGTCGTGCAGCAGCGCAGCATCGGCCAGCGACGCGGCATACAGGTTGTTGGTGCCGCGAAAGAATGAAAACGGGTCGGCGGCGATGGCATCCAGCTTGCGGGTGAGTCTTTCGGGATCACGCCCGGCGTTGTATTCAAGCAGGATGCGGGTGCTGTCATGCATGGTCACGGCCTCGTTAAAGTGCTTGGAGTGGAGTGCAATGCCCTCAAAAATCGAAGATTACGCGTTGATTGGCGATTGCGAAACCGCGGCACTGGTTTCGCGCGACGGGTCCATCGATTGGCTGTGCTGGCCGCGGTTCGATTCAGGCGCTTGTTTTGCCGCGCTCCTTGGCACGCCGGACCACGGACGATGGCGCATCGCGCCGCACGGCGAGGTCCGTGCCACGAGCCGGCGCTATCTGCCTGGCACGCTCGTGCTGGAGACCGTATTCGAGACCGAGACGGGTTCCGCCAGCGTGACCGACCTGATGACCGCCCGTCTGCCGGGCACCGCCGGCGCCCGGGACGACACCTCGGACCTCATCCGTATCGTGCGGGGGCTCTCCGGCACCGTCGACATGCGCATGGACCTCACGCTGCGGTTCGATTACGGCGCGTCGATACCGTGGGTCAGCCGCGTGTCCGAAGTCACGGGGGCGCCGGCTGACGGGCCGTGCGACATGGCCGATTGCGTGCTCCGGGCCGTGGCCGGCCCCAATATGACGACGCTGCGCACCCCCGCCCCGATCCGTGGCGAGAACCTCTCCACCGTCGCGGATTTCACCGTACGCGAAGGTGAAGCGGTGCCATTTGTGCTCACGCATTCGCCCTCGCATTTGCCATTACCGGCATCGATTGATGCGCTTGAAGCCCAGGTCGACATCGAGGCGCGCTGGCGTGCGTGGTCCGGCCGCTGCCACGGTGCAGGCCCATGGACAGAAGCCGTCGAGCGCTCGCTCATCACGCTCAAGGCACTGACCTATCACCGCACCGGCGGCGTCGTGGCCGCGCCCACAACGTCGCTACCTGAGCAGCTCGGCGGCGTGCGTAACTGGGATTACCGCTACTGCTGGCTGCGCGACGCCACCCTCACGCTGCTCGCGCTCATGAACGCGGGCTACTACAACGAGGCACGCTCCTGGCGACAATGGCTCGAACGCGCAATCGCCGGCAGCCCGGCACAGGTGCAGATCATGTATGGCATTGCCGGCGAACGGCGCTTGGGCGAGTGGACCGTCCCCTGGCTGCCCGGCTACGAAGGCGCGCAACCCGTGCGCGTGGGCAATGCGGCCGCGATGCAGCTCCAGCTCGACGTGTACGGCGAACTGATGGACGCCCTCTTTATCGCCCGTAAAGGTGGCCTGGATGGCGATGAAGCCTCGTGGCGCCTGCAGGTGGCGCTGATGACGCACCTCGAAAGCGTCTGGCAGACGCCCGACGAAGGCATCTGGGAGGTCCGTGGCCCCTCGCGCCATTTCACGCATTCCAAGGTCATGGCATGGGTGGCGTTCGACCGCGCCGTCAAAACCATCGAGCAATTCAACGTGGATGGCCCCGTAGAGCGCTGGCGCGCGGTGCGCGATCGCATCCACGCGGAGGTTTGTGCTCGCGGCTACAACGCCACGCGCGGCTGCTTCGTGCAGAGTTACGGTGGCGACGAGCTGGACGCCGCGCTCCTGATGCTGCCGCTCGTCGGCTTTCTGCCGGCGTCCGACCCACGCATTCAGGGCACGGTCAAAGCCATCGAAGAAGACTTGCTCGTGGATGGCCTCGTGCGCCGCTACCGCACCGAAGCCGTGACCGATGGCCTGCCCCAGGGCGAAGGCGTATTTCTCGCCTGCAGCTTCTGGTATGTCGACAACCTCGTCCTGCAAGGCCGCCAGAACGAGGCTCGCGCGCTCTTCACCAAGCTGCTGGCTTTGCGCAATGACGTCGGCCTGCTCGCCGAAGAATACGACCCGCGCGTGAAACGGCTGGTTGGCAACTTCCCGCAAGCGTTTTCGCATATCGCGCTCGTGAATTCAGCATTGGCGCTATCTGCCGCGGCCGATCACGTCAGCCAGCGCACGGGCGACGCAGCTCGCCGCGCAGCTGACGACCAGCCGAAGCCGGTAAAATAGCGGCCATGACCGAATCGACCGCATTCAGCCCCATGCCAGACGACGCAACCAGTGCTTCCGACAGCACCCTGCTGGGCCGCCCAGACAGTCCCTGCATCGGCATCTGTTCGACGCTCTTTGACGAGGTCTGCCAAGGCTGCGGGCGCACGCAGCTTGAGGTCAGCAA
Organism: Ralstonia sp. Ralssp135; assembly: GCF_047304345.1. Taxonomy (NCBI): domain Bacteria; kingdom Pseudomonadati; phylum Pseudomonadota; class Betaproteobacteria; order Burkholderiales; family Burkholderiaceae; genus Ralstonia; species Ralstonia sp. Ralssp135. The sequence goes on along the minus strand of NZ_JBGLYZ010000021.1, from coordinate 23,154 downwards.
CTGGGTGTTCATGACGGACGAAGAACGCAACACGGTCTGGACGCGCATCCTTGCCGAAGGCACGGCGCAGGGCTACAACCCCGATGGCAGCCGCAAGTAGGCACCGCGCTTCAGATGCAAAAAACCCGGCCGAAGCCGGGTTTTTCATTGGTGCGGCACGCCCAGCCGATCAGGCCGTTTTCGCAGGATTGAGCTGCATCGCCTTGTACTCCAGGAACTCCTCCAGCCCGTACTTGCCGTTCTCGCGCCCGTGGCCGGACTGCTTGTAGCCGCCAAACGGCGCCTGCATGTTGAACGGCCCGCCGTTGATGTTGACCTGCCCCGTGCGGATGCGCCGCGCCACGCGAATCGCCCGCGCCTCGTCGCCCGACCACACACCGCCGCCCAGACCGTAGATGCTGTCGTTGGCAATGCGGATGGCCTCTTCCTCGTCGTCGTAGCAGATCACCGTGAGCACGGGGCCGAAGATTTCCTCGCGCGCCACGGTGTCAGTCGTCTTGACGTTGCCGAGCACCGTCGGCTTGACGAAGAAACCGGTGGACAGGCCTTCCGGCGTGTCGGCTCCACCGGTAATGAGTTCGGCGCCCTCTTCCAGGCCCTTGCGGATATAGCCCAGCACGCGATCGCGCTGCACGGCAGAAATGAGCGGCCCGAGGCGCGTGTTTTCCAGCGCCGGATCGCCCGGCACGTACGCGGCGGCAAACTGCGCGGCCAGCGCCTTCACCTCTTCATACTTCGCGCGCGGCACCAGCATGCGCGTGTGCGCCGAGCACGTTTGCCCCGAATTCAGGAAACACGCCGACAACGTGCCCTTGACCGCCGATGCCAGGTCCGCATCATCCAGGATCACCGATGCCGACTTGCCGCCCAACTCCAGCGCCACGCGCTTGACCGACTGCGATGCCAGTTCCGCCACGCGCTTGCCCGCACGCGTCGAGCCCGTGAACGACACCATATCGACATCCGGGTCGCTTGCGAGCACCTCACCCACCACGGGGCCATAGCCGGTGACAAGGTTGAACACGCCCGGCGGCAGACCCGCTTCTTCAATGACTTCCGCCAGTACGAAGGCGTTGAGCGGCGCCACTTCCGATGGCTTGAGCACCACCGTGCAGCCAGCGGCCAGCGCGGGCGCAACCTTCAGCGTGATCTGGTTGAGCGGGTAGTTCCATGGCGTGATGGCGCCCACCACACCCACGGGCTCGCGCACCACCAGCGAGTTGCCAACGTGTTCTTCAAACTCGAACGTGCTGAGCAGCTTGGCGAAATTGCCCCAGTTATAGACTGGGCCGCCCACCTGGATGGCACGCGCCAGCTTGATCGGCATGCCGACTTCGCCGGCAATCAACTGCGCCAGCTCTTCGCTGCGGGCCTGCAGGCCGTCGGCAATCTTCTGGATGTATTCGGCGCGCTTGGCAACGGGCGTGGCAGCCCAGTCATCAAATGCGGCGCGGGCCGCTGCCACGGCGGCTTCCGCATCGGCCGCGCTGCCTTCGGGAATGGTTCCCATGACGGCTTCGGTAGCCGAATGAATCACTTCAATGACGCCCTTGCCCTGCGGCGCCACCCACTTGCCATTGATGAAAAGCTTGTCGCGTTGCTGCATCGTTGGTCGTCTCGCTCTGGTGGATGCGCGATTTGCGCGTTGTGCTATCCGGGTTGCGACTGAGGCCCACGTCGCCCCCGGGCGGTTATGATCGGTCTATTGTAGAGCCAGCAGAGCGCGCGCTGCAGACGCGCCGGCCGAGGGAGACAGCATGACCACCACCATCTACCAGAAGACCGAAAAAGGTCAGGACGAGATCCGCACACGTGCGAATCACCTCGACCAGCGTCACCGCGCGCTCCTTCTGATGATCAACGGCGAAAAAACCTGCGACGACATCCTCGTCCAGCTGCAACCTCTGGGCATGACGCAAGCCGTGTTCGACGAGCTCGAGAACGCCGGATATATCCGCACGCACGCGCCCGGGGTCGCTACCGTGAAGGCGGCATCGGCCACCGCCTCTGCGGCAACTGCAGAGGCGGCGTCCCCCGCCTCTGCAGCCACTTCAAAAGAGCCGGCCGCCGAAGGCTATCAACGCCTCTACCGCTTCTATACCGAAACCATCAGCCGGTATCTCGGCCTGCGCGGCTATCTGCTTGAGATGAAAGTGGAGAAAGCGGGCAACATCGCCGAACTCGTCGCCCTGCGCGACACGCTCAAGACCGCGCTCAGCAAAACACGCGGCGAGCCCGAGACCAGCAACGTGATCGCCCAGCTGGATCTGCTGATCGACGAGGCGAAAGGCTGACAGCGACGTATCCGGGCGAGCATGAAAGGCGGTCGCGTTAGCCACCTTTTTTTTTGAGCGCCGTTGAATGCGAGCGTCCACCAGATCTTGAGGTCACCGCGTCGCGGAATGGGAAAACTTCATTACCATGGCGAATCCCATTCGCGTGCTTCATGGCTGAGGACCGCCCATGCCCATCGATATCCGAGCCCTTCGTTACTTCGTCGAAACCGCGCGGCTGCACAGCTTCACGCAGGCGGCGAGTTCGCTCTCGGTAACACAGTCCACCATCAGCAAGATGGTGCGTCAGCTGGAAAACGAGGTTGGGCAGCCGCTGCTGATCCGCGAAGGCAGGCAGGTGCGGCTTACCGACGTGGGCCGTGTCGTGTACGCGCGCGGCCAGGAAACGCTCGGTGTGGTGCACAGGCTGACGCTTGAAGTCGCCGACCTGTCTTCGCTTGGACGGGGCGAACTCACGGTCGGCATCCCGCCGATGGTGAACCTGTTCTTCTCGCCCGTCGTGAGCGCGTTTCGGCAGCGTTATCCCAACCTGGCGCTGAACCTGGCCGAGTACGGCGGCAAAACTGTGGAACAGCAGGTAGCCAACGGCGAGCTGGAGGTCGGCGCCACGGTTCTGCCCGGCGACAGCGGCCTCGAACTCGCTACGCGGCAGTTTGCAAAGTACCCGATCTGGGTGGTCGGGCCGCGCAAAGCGAAATGGGCTAAGGGCAAGACCGTCAGCCTCTCTGCACTGCGTGACGAACCGCTGCTGTTGCTGGCCGAGGATTTCTCCCTCACGCGCAAGCTGCGCCAAGCCTTTCTCGAAGCCCGCATCGAGCCGCACATCGCTGCGCAGAGCGGGCACTGGGAATTCCTCGCCTCGATGGCGGCTGCGGGCCTAGGCACGACTTTTTTGCCACAGCCGCTGGTGGCCAATCTTGCGAACCGTGACAAGCTGGCTGTGGCGCGCTTGACCGCTCCCGACATGGAATGGGCGCTCGCGCACCTGTGGTCGCCGGGCCGCTATCTTTCCCACGCCGCTCGTGCGTGGCTCGCGACGTGCGAGGAAGTGCTGGGCGCCTGAGCAGCGGCGCCCACGCTTCAAGCGCTGAGAGCGGGTTCCAGGGGCTGGCTCTCATCCATAGAATCTGCCGGGGCCATCGAGCCCTGATCGCGGAAGCGCACATGCCAAGCCAGCGCCTCTTCCAGCAGATGCGGGGTATGCCCGCCGCGCCGCTGCGCGCGCACAACGTAGTCGCGCAGCAGCTCGCGGTAGCGAGGGTCCGCACAGTTGCCGATGATCTGGACAGCACGCTCGCGCGGCGCCAGCCCTCGCAGATCAGCCAACCCGTGTTCAGTGACAATGATGTCGACGTCGTGCTCGGTGTGGTCCACATGGGAGACCATCGGAACGATGCTCGAAATATCACCGTCCTTAGCCAATGACTTGGTCACGAAGACCGACAGATGCGCGTTGCGCGCAAAGTCGCCCGAGCCGCCGATACCGTTCATCATGTGCGTGCCGCCCACGTGCGTTGAATTCACGTTGCCGTAGATGTCGCATTCCAGCGCGGTATTGATGGTGATCAGGCCCAGCCGGCGGATCACTTCCGGGTGGTTGCTGATCTCCTGCGGCCGCAGAACCACGCGCGTCTTGTAGCGCTCCAGCTCCGTCAGGAACCGTTTGTAGACCGGGCGTGACAGCGTGATCGATGAAGCTGACGCAAACGCCAGCTTGCCCGAGTCGAGCAGCTCGATGGAACTGTCCTGCAAGACCTCGGAGTACATCTTGAGGTCATGGAACGGCGAGTCGATGAAGCCATGCAGGACCGCGTTGGAGATGGTTCCGATACCCGCCTGCAGCGGCTGCAGCGTGGGCGAGAGACGGCCCGTGCGCACCTCTCGCGCCAGGAATGCGTTCAGGTGCCCGGCGATGGCGTTGGTCTCCACATCGGGCGGCAACACGTTGGATGGGCTGTCGTCCTGCCCCGTAATGACGATGGCAGCGATCTTGCGCGGATCGATCGGGATATACGGCAGGCCGATGCGTTGCTCCGGTGCAATGAGCGGAATCGGCTGACGATGGGGCCGCTGCACCGGGAAGAAGATATCGTGCAGCCCTTCCAGATTGGCGGGCATGTTCAGGTTGATCTCGACGATCACCTGTTTCGCCAGCACCGCAAAACTTGCGGAATTCCCCACCGATGTGGTCGGCACGATGCCGCCGTTCTCGGTGATGGCCGTGGCTTCGACAACCGCCACATCCAGCGGTGCAATCTGCCGCGAACGCAGTTGCTCGACGGTTTCCGACAGGTGCTGGTCAATGAACATGACCTCGCCTGCGTTGATCTTGCGCCGCAGCGTGGCATCGGCCTGGAACGGCAGGCGTCGGGCAATCACATCGGCTTCGGCCAGCACCTTGTCGATGTCGTTGCCCAGCGAGGCACCGGTCATCAAGGTAATGCGCAGCGGCTCGTGCGCAGCACGCCGGGCCAGGGCAAACGGCACGGCCTTGCAGTCGCCCGCACGGGTGAAACCGCTCATGCCGACCGTCATGCCATCGCGGATCAGGGCTGCGGCTTCGTCCGCAGACACCACTTTGTCCAGCAAGGATTGCAACCGAATGCGGCCGCCGATATCAGAGGTCATTTCGTCTCCTGGGTACTTCGCCGGGCCTGCGTTTGGCGCTTCTTGGTGTGACGCGCGGCGCCTGATCCGCAGCTCTCGGCTTGTTCACTGTGATATGCAGCCCCAGTGTAGCGACGGCAATGAATTCTGATGGCGATAAAAAATCATGGAATCCAGTCGGTTTTTTCATAGATGGCCGACCTTGGTGGCGCGTCTGCCGCTTGCGGTGAAAACCAAAAAGCAAAGGGCCGCACATGGGCGGCCCCTTGATTACGGCAAAGAATCGATGCTCACCCTGCGCGACATCAAAGCTGAGCGTAGTCCTCGCTCGGCGGCACGGCGGTCAAGGCTCCGGGAAACGTGCGAGCTTGGCGGCATTTTTCGGCACCGGATACTGCGCCACGTTCATTTCCATGGCGAGCAGCGTGTAGTAACCGCAGATACCGGTCATGTCTACGATGCCCTTATTGCCGAACCGCTTTTCCGCCCTGGCATAGGTCCCGTCGGCCACGCGCTTGTTGCGGATGAGTTCGGTCGTGAAGTCATAGACGATCTCCTCGTCATCACTCATCCCGGTGGGGCGGCGGCCATCGGCAATCGCATCGGCAATACTGGGCTTGATGCCCGCCTTCAGGGCGATCGGATGGTGCACGTACCACTCGTAATCCTGGCTCCACTCCCGCGCAGTGACGAGTATGACCAATTCGCTCAGCGTGTTGCCGATGGCGGAGTGATACCGCAGATAGTCACCCATTGCCCGGGTCTGGCTCATCACCTCCGGGCTATGCATCAGGGGCTCGAACGGCCCGAATACAGGCACCTTGCGCGCAGCCTGAAAGTCTTGCGCTGCCTTGGCCTGTTCGGCGTCGTATTTGTCCGGCGGAATGGTTGGCAGGCGCTCGGCAGCGTGTGCAGACGTCATCAGCACCAGTGCGGCTGTCGACAGTAATGTCAGTACGTTTTTCAACGTGAGTCTCCTCATATGTTTTGATTGTTCTTTGCTGGCGCTGAACGCAACGGCAGGGATGCAGGTGCGGCGTTCGGCCAAGGCATTCTGGAATCGGGAGGAGGTACTGTCAACGCAGCCTTGGCGAGCGGCGCGCGGAGGGCTGATCACGATCGGACCACGCGCGTTCACCTTATGGAGACCACGGCAAAAAAAAGAGGCCGCACATCGGCGGCCCCTTGATCACGTCAGAGGATCTGCGCTCAGACTTCGACGCCCTGGCTCTGCAGGTATTCGTCGTAGGTGCCAAGGTAATCGGTCAGCGTGCCGTCCGGGCGCACTTCGATTACGCGCGTGGCCAGGGCGCTAATCAACTCACGGTCATGCGACACGAAGATCAACGTGCCTTCGTACTTGTCCAGCGCGATCTGCAGCGACTCAATGGATTCCATGTCCATGTGGTTGGTCGGCTCGTCGAGTGCCAGAACGTTGTGACGGCCCAGCATCAGCTTGCCCCAGATCATGCGGCCCTTCTCGCCACCGGAAAGCACCTTCACGCTCTTCTTGATGTCGTCGGCCGAGAACAGCAGGCGGCCCATCGTGCCACGCAGCGATTGGTCATCGTCACCGGCTTGCGTCCACTGGCTCATCCAGTCCATCAGGTCGCGGTCTTCGGGGAATTCTTCGTAGGTGTCCTGCGGCATGTAGCCGACGTTGGCGTTCTCGGCCCACTTGACGGCGCCACCGTCGACCTCGATGCCGCGCTGTACGCCGGTCTTCACGGCGCCGTTCAGCAGGCAGCGCAGCAGCGTGGTCTTGCCCGCGCCGTTCTCACCGATGATGGCAATCCGCTCGCCAGCGCGCACGGCCATGGTCAGGCCATCGAAAATCTTGCGGTCGTACGTCTTGCGTGCGTTATCGGTTTCCACCGCCAGGTTGTGCAGCTTCTTCTCCATCTCGAAACGGACGAAGGGGTTCTGGCGCGACGACGGCTTGATGTCTTCCACCTTGATCTTGTCGATCATCTTCAGGCGCGACGTGGCCTGGCGGGCCTTGGACTTGTTGGCCGAGAAGCGGCGCACGAAGTCCTGCAGGTCGGAGATGCGTTCCTTGGCCCGCGCGTTGGCAGCCTGCAGGCGTTCGCGCGCCTGCATGGAGGCTTCCATGTAGTCGTCGTAATTGCCCGGGTAGACCTTGAGCGTGCCGTAGTCCATGTCGGCCATGTGCGTGCAGACCGAGTTCAGGAAGTGGCGATCGTGGGAAATGATGATCATGGTGGAATTGCGCTCGTTGAGCACCGATTCCAGCCAGCGGATCGTGTTGATGTCGAGGTTGTTGGTCGGCTCGTCCAGCAGCAGCACGTCCGGGTTCGAGAACAGCGCCTGCGCCAGCAGCACACGCAGCTTCCAACCGGGAGCAACGTCTCTCATCGGGCCCTGATGCTGGCTGGTCGGGATGCCGACGCCCATCAGCAGTTCACCCGCACGCGCTTCGGCGGTGTAGCCGTCGTATTCAGCGTACTTGGCCTCCAGGTCGGCGGCCTTCATGTAATCGTCGTCGGTCGCTTCCGGGTTGGCGTAGATGGCATCGCGCTCCTGCGCGGCGGCCCACATTTCGGTGTGGCCCATCATCACCACGTCCAGCACGCGCATGTCTTCATAGGCGAACTGATCCTGGCGCAGCTTGCCCAGGCGCACGCCCGGCTCCAGCATCACGTTTCCGCCGCTCGGCTCCAGATCGCCGCCCAGGATCTTCATGAAGGTCGACTTGCCGCAGCCGTTGGCGCCGATCAGGCCATAGCGATTGCCCTCGCCAAACTTGACCGAGATGTTCTCGAACAAGGGCTTGGGCCCGAACTGCATGGTGATGTTGGCGGTGGAAAGCACGTGGAAACCTTGATTTGGAAAGCGGTGATCTGGCGCGGCAGGCACATGGCCGTTCGCCATTTGGGGAACCGGAAATTTTACCACCCGGACGTGACCCGGATGGCTCGGGGCTTACGCCTTCAGTGCCGGATACCCCGACAAGTGCAGCGTAAAGCCCGTGGCGTCGACCTCCAGCTCGGCCTGGGCGCCAATCGGCAGTGTCGCCTTGGTCGGGCAATGGCCGAACGGCAAGCCTGTGACGACCGGAATCGACAGGCGTTCGGCCAGGTAATCGCGCATGGCGTCGAAATCGTAGCCGGCGTCGTACGGCGTGGTGCGATAGCCGGAGAAGTCACCCAGCACCAGCGCCTGCTGCGTCTCCAGCACGCCGGCTTGCTGTAGCTGCAGCAGCATGCGTTCCACGCGGTACGGATGTTCGTTGATGTCTTCAACAAACAGGACGCCGTCGCGGATATCCGGCAGATACGGCGTGCCGATGAGGCTGCACAGCATGGCCAGGTTGCCGCCCCAGAGCGTGCCAGCGTAGCGGCCAGGCCGTGCGCAACCATTCGGTTGCGGCACATCCACGCGCAACGCATAGGTCGGGCTGCGCAAAATGCCCCAGAAGTGCTCGACCATGAACGGGTCGATGTTTTCCAGCCCGAAGTCCGAACACACGTGCGGGCCAGCAAACGTTACGCCGCCCGTGGCCGCCAGGTACGCCAGCGAGAACACGGTGAAATCGCTGTGGCCCACGATGATGGCGTCCGTCGCCTGCGCGCGACGACCGATATCGATGAAGTCGATATGGTCCAGCAAGCGCGTGAGGCCATAACCGCCGCGGATGGCCATGGCGATTTCCTGGTCAGTACCCGTGCCGATCTGGTGCAGGTCAGCCAACCGCGCAAGTTCGCCACCTGCAAAACGCTGATGCTGCCGGCTCAAGCACTCACGGTTGACGACCGTGCAGTCCTGCGCTTCCAACGCCGCCACGCCGCGCTCGGCAATGGCCGCATCGTTCGGATAACCGGAAGGCGCAATCAGGCGGACAGTGGTCATGTGGCGGATTCGTCGGGTACGGTGGACGCCAGGCGTGCGGCCTTCTGGCTCGCGCGGCGCTCGGCAAAGAATGCGCGCAGCATGTCGCCGCATTCCTGCGCGAGCACGCTGCCGGCGATGGCGGTCTGGTGGTTCAGCCGCGTTTCTGCAAACAGGTCGAGGATGCTGCCGGCGGCACCCGTTTTGGGGTCGGGCGCACCATACACGACGCGCGCCACGCGGGCATGCAGCATGGCACCGGCGCACATCACGCACGGCTCCAGCGTCACGAAGACTTCGCAGTCGGGCAGGCGATAGTTGCCGAGAGTTTCGGCCGCCTGACGCAGGGCGCGCATTTCGGCATGCGCGGATGGGTCATGCGTGCCGATCGGTGCGTTGTAGCCTACGCCGACGATTTCGTTGCCGCGCACGACCACGGCACCCACCGGCACCTCGCCCTGCCCCCACGCGAACTTCGCCTGCACGAGCGCCTGCTGCATCCAGTAGCCGTCGCGCTCATGGGCGGACATGTCGGCGGGCGGCGTGAGAACGTGGGGCGTGGTCATGCGTGCGGGGAGATTTTCCGATCAATCCTGTTCGTGCGGACGCGCAAGCTTCACGTCGGCCCAGCAGTTTGGGGTTTCATACAGCACGAGCTTGGACAGGCGCAGATGGTGCCCAAACGTGTTGCGAAACACCGGCTCGAGAATATCGAACGCAATCTGAGCGAGGTTCTCGACGGTGGGCACGTCGTTCAGCACGACGGTCTTATGACCGCCTTCCATATCGTTCAGGAACTCGACCAGCTTGGTATCGCCGCGATAGACGAGGAAGGCGTGGTCCCACAGATCGACGAGGTGCTTGTTGGCGAGCTGCTTGACGTCGCCGAAGTCGAGAATCATGCCGTCGTCGGCAGCCTTGTCGTTGTGCAGGACTTCGCCGGTGAGCGTGAGTTCGAGCTGGTAGCGATGCCCATGCAGGTTGCGGCACTGGCCGGCATGGCTCGGGATGCGGTGGCCGGCATCGAATTCGAGCCGGCGCGTAATGGAAACGGTCTTGGTCATGGAACAAGGTGGCGGCAGCAGGCGCCGCGAAACGGCTGGAACCGGCAGAAAACCGGAGGCAAAGTGCTGCGGCCCGCCTTAGCGGATGCCCAGCATCTTATGGGTTTGCAGCGACAGGCGCCAGCGCGGCCGGCGCTGGCACAGCTCAACGGCGAGCGCCGTATTCTGCCGGGCAAGCGGGCCATCCATGGCCTGCAGGAAGAAATGCTGGAAATCCAGCCGTTCGTATGCGTCGAGGTCCTGTCCGTCTTGCGGAATCACCACCTTCAGCTCGTCGCCGCGCGTGACAACGAGTTCGGAGCCCATCTTGGGGCTCACGCACACCCAGTCGATGCCCTCCGGCACGGCGATGGTGCCGTTGGTCTCGATGGCGATTTCGAAGCCGCGTGCGTGCAGCGCATCGATCAGCGGCTTGTCGAGTTGCAGCAGCGGCTCGCCGCCGGTGCAGATGACGAGTGGCTTGCCGCCCGCGGCGTTGGCCGGCCATTCGGCGGCAACGGTATCGGCGAGTGCGTTGGCAGTGGTGTATTTGCCGCCTTGTGTGCCGTCCGTGCCAACGAAGTCGGTGTCACAGAATTGGCAGACGGCAGTGGCGCGATCGGCTTCGCGCCCACTCCAGAGATTGCAGCCGGCAAAGCGGCAGAAGACAGCTGCACGGCCGGTGTTGGCACCTTCGCCTTGCAGCGTGTAGAAAATTTCCTTGACGGCGTAAGTCATGTCTGAACGGTGGCATTCACAGGAGAACGCCGCAAAATCGACGTCATTCCCGCGCAAACCGTACCAGTGCCCACTAGTGATTAACCCGATATTGTTTCACAAATCGGGCTGTTACGCCGCGCTACCCGCAGAAGGACGCCAGCGTCACAAAGGAAAAAGCACCCTCTGGCGTCAGCCATGCCGCAAAAATGAAGGAGGCGCCGGCCGCTGCCAACGCCCATGCAGCCCATCGGTTCAGTCGCGCCTTCATGCCGGTTGCGCCAGCGGCGCGCGCGCGAGTTGGCGATCATCGATCGGCCAGTGCAGCAGCGCGGCCACCACGCCGAGCGCCATCGCGCCAAACCAGACCGCGTCGTAGGAATGCAGGTGGTCGTACACCACGCCGCCCAGCCACACGCCCAGGAACGCGCCAATCTGGTGGCCAAGGAACACGAAGCCGAACAGCGTGCCGATATAGCGCACCCCAAACACCTGCGACAGCAGCCCGTTTGTCAGCGGCACCGTGCCCAGCCACAACAAGCCCATCACGATGGCAAACGCATACAACGTTGGCGGCGACAGCGGCAGCAGGATGAACAGCGCAATCGCCGCCGTGCGAATCAGGTATAGGAGCGACAGCAGATACTTGCGCCGGAACAGCCCACCCAGCGCGCCGCAGTAATACGTGCCGACGATGTTGGCGGCGGCAATCAGCGCCAGCGCGACCATGCCGTGTCGGCCGGTGAGCCCTTTGTCGAGCAGGTACGCCGGCATGTGCGCACCGATAAAGGCGAGCTGGAATCCGCACGTCAGAAAACCGAGATTCAGCAGCCAGAAACCGCGGTGGGAAAAGGCCTCGCGGATGGCCGAACCCATGCTCTGGTGCGCTTCCTGTGCGGCAGCATTAGACGTTTTTTCGCGCAACGGCGCGGCCAGCGGCAAGAAGATCGCCATGACCACCGCCATGACCACCAGCGCCGTCACCCAGCCGACCGTGCTCAACAAGCCCTGCGCGGTCGGCACCATCACGAACTGGCCGACACCGCCCACCGCACCGGCCACGCCCAGCGCCCAGCTGCGCCGCTCAGGCGGCGTCAATCGGCTGATTGCGCCATACACGACGCCGAACGACGTGCCTGACAACCCGAGCCCGATCAGCCCACCCGCCGACAGCGTGAAGCTCAGCGGCGTACTCGCATGCGCCATCAGCAGTAAACCAAGCGCATAAACCACGACGCCTGCCACGACCACTTTGGCCGCCCCGCAGCGGTCGGCCAGCATGCCCGCAAATGGCTGTGCCGCGCCCCAGATGAGGTTTTGCAACGCGATCGCCAGGCCAAAGGTTTCGCGTGTCCAGCCGTGCCCCATGGTGATCGGCACGAGGAAGAGGCCTTGCACGTGGCGGATGCCCAGCGCAAGGCCGATCACCGCCCCGCCGGCCAGTACCGGCAACCAGGGCGATTGGGTGAGAGATTTCGATGTCATGAGCGTTTTTTCTCCGATGTGAGTGACATTCCCACTTCGCAAGCGTGCCGAATGTGCATTTGGCTGGAATGTCGCTTGATGGCTTATTAAACTTCGCCATATCCGGGTTCTCAACTGACCTTTGAGAACGCCTTGCATGAGGAAAACGCATGTCGACACCCCTGGTTAGGCTGGCCTCCCTGGACTTGCTGCGCGGTTTCGTGGCGGTGGGCCGGCGCATGAGCATCACGCTCGCGGCCGATGATCTGTGCCTGACGCAATCCGCTGTAAGTCGGCAGGTATCGGCGCTGGAAGAGGCGCTGGGCGTGAAGCTGCTGGTGCGCGGGCACCGCTCTATCGCGTTCACGCCCGAGGGTGAACGCCTGTTCCGCAGTGCCGACAGTGCCGTGCAGCAGTTGCAGGACGCCATTGGCGCCATCCGCGTGGCGGCCGAACGTCGGCCGGTGACGATCACGGCCAGCATCGGCGTGACAGGCTTGTGGCTGCTGCCGCGCCTGGCGCGTTTCCAACTGCAGTACCCCGACATCGACGTGCGCGTGGCCACCAACAACCGCCTCGTCGACCTGAGGAACGAAGGGATCGAGCTTGCCATCCGGTATTGCCCACCGGGCGATGCGCCGCCCGGCGCCATCCGGCTGTTTGGGGAGACCGTTGCGCCGGTCGCGCATCCGTCGCTGGGGTTGCGCTCGCTGGATTCCGCCGAGGCGTTTGCCGGCCTGACGCTGCTCGACTTTGACGACCGTGACCTGCGCCGCCCGTGGCTCCAGTGGACAGACTGGCTGGCTGCAGCGGGCTGGAGCCACGCCAAACCGCGCACCGTGCTGCGCTTCAACCAGCACGACCAGATCATCCACGCAGCGGTGGCCGGCCAGGGGATCGCGCTCGGGCGCCTGGAACTGATCGCCCCGCTGCTGGCCGACGGCCGCCTTGTCACCGTACCGACCATCGCGCCTGGGGTGCTCAACACGCATGCGTACTGGCTGATCCAATCCGAGCCGAACCCGCGCCGCGACGTGCGCGATGTGGCCGCCTGGATCTGCTCGGAAGCGACAACCCAGGCCACGCATGCGCCGGGCGCATCCGAACTTGCGTGACACACCGCACAATTTCGCCCAGGACCGCGACATTTACACGCCCGAGGCCCTAGCCGGAGAACTGACGGCGCTCGGCTTACCTGCCGACGCCATCCTTGCACAGGCGCAGTCCGACGCCAGCAAGCCGCCCCTGCGCGAGCAAACACACGCCGCGCAGATTCGTGGCATCTTTGGCGCTCCCACATTCTTTGTCGGCGACGCGATGTTCTGGGGCAATGACCGCCTGGACGATGCGCTCGCCTGTGCCGCAGCATTGCAGTCCAGCCCCCCTCCACTTCACACCGGATAGCCCATGCCGACCCAGATCGAAAAAGCCCATGCCTTCCGCGCGCTGCACGAGCGCAGCGGCACCTTCGTGATCCCCAACCCGTGGGACCGGGGCTCGGCCCGGCTGCTGGCGTCGCTCGGCTTCGAAGCATTGACCAGCACCAGCGCAGGCTTCGCGTTTTCGCGCGGGCTGCCGGACTATGGCGTGGGCCGCGACACCATCCTCGCGCATGTGGCCGATCTGGCCGCCGCCACGGATGTGCCCATGGCTGCCGATCTGGAAAACGGCTTTGGCGACGCCCCGGAAACCGTGGCGGAGACGATCCGTCTGGCAGGCGCCACCGGCATCGTCGGCGGCTCGATTGAAGACGCCACGGGCCGCGCTGATGCGCCCATCTATTCGCTGGAAGCTTCGGTGGAACGCGTGCGTGCCGCGGTGGAGGCTGCACGCTCTCTGCCGTTTCCGTTCACGCTGACCGCGCGCGCTGAAAACCACCTGCACGGCCGCAACGACCTGGCCGATACGATCCGCCGCCTGCAAGCCTTCCAGGACGCTGGCGCCGACGTGCTCTACGCTCCGGGCCTGAAAACGCGCGACGAGATTGCCACGGTGCTGCGCGAGATCGATCGCCCGCTCAATGTGCTGATGGGCTTTGCCGACGGCAACCTGAGCGTGGCCGAGTTGACCGAATTGGGCGTCAAGCGCATCAGTGTGGGCGCCACGTTGATGCGCGTGGCCATGGGCGCGTTCCAGCGTGCGGCGGAAGAACTGCGCACCGCCGGCACGTTCAACTTTGCACGCGATGCTGCCAGCGGGGCCCATCTCAACAGCCTCTTTGCGCCGTTCGCCTGACCCGCGCGACCAAGCCAACGCAACCCGCCATGCCATCCTCCCCAACCGATGTAAAGCCGCCCGGCGGCCTGCGCCAGATTCCCGCCGGCATCTGGGTGCTCGGCTGCGTCAGCCTGCTGATGGACATCGCCTCCGAGATGATCCACAGCCTGCTGCCGCTGTTCATGGTGTCAGTGCTGGGGGCAAGTGCCTTGTCGGTCGGCTTGATCGAAGGTCTGGGGGAATCGACGGCGCTCATCGTCAAGATCTTCTCCGGCACGCTGAGCGACTACCTCGGCAGGCGCAAGGGCCTCGCGGCGTTCGGCTATGCGCTGGGGGCGCTGTCCAAGCCGTTGTTCGCCATGGCGCCCACGGCCGGCGTTGTGCTGACAGCGCGCCTGGTGGACCGCCTCGGCAAAGGCATCCGCGGTGCGCCGCGCGATGCGCTGGTCGCCGACATTGCCCCGCCTGCGCTGCGCGGCGCGGCCTTCGGGTTGCGGCAAGCGCTCGATACCGTGGGCGCGTTTCTGGGGCCACTTCTGGCCGTCGGGCTGATGGTGCTGTGGGCTGATGATTTTCGCGCCGTGTTCTGGGTGGCCGTCGTGCCGGCGCTGTTGTCAGTAGCGCTGCTCATGTTTGGCCTGCGCGAGCCCGAGACCCACAACGGCGCGCGCCGCACCAACCCCATCCGCCGCGACAACCTCCAGCGGCTGAACGGCGCGTACTGGTGGGTGGTGATGATCGGCGCAGTCTTCACACTTGCCCGTTTCTCCGAGGCCTTCCTGGTCCTGCGTGCACAGCAAGGCGGCATTCCCGTCGCGCTGGTGCCGCTGGTCATGGTGGCAATGAACGTCGTTTATGCGCTGGCGGCGTATCCGTTCGGCAAGCTCTCAGATCACATGAGCCATACGAAGCTGCTGGCGCTCGGGCTGGTGGTGTTGATTGCCGCCGATGTGGTGCTTGGCCTATCCGCTCACTGGAGCGTGGTCGTCGTGGGCGTGGCGTTGTGGGGCGTACATATGGGCATCACGCAGGGCTTGCTGGCAACCATGGTCGCCGATACCGCACCGGCCGATTTGCGTGGCACCGCATACGGCATGTTCAACCTGGTAAGCGGGCTGGCCATGTTGGCCGCCAGCGTTCTGGCCGGGCTGCTGTGGGACAAGCTGGGCGCAGCCGCAACGTTCCACGCGGGCGCGGTGTTCTGCGTGCTGGCGTTGGGGCTGCTGGCGATAAGAGGGAAGTCTTCCGGGCCGATCACGTGACTCCCGTGACGTTCGGCTGCACCTTGAACCAGTCCACCAGAAAATCCAGCATGGCCCGCAGCGCCGCCGGCATCTGCCTGCGCGAGCTGTACACGCCGTGAATGCCCAGCGCCTGGGGCGCGTGCTCAGGCAACAGGCGCACGAGTTGCCCGCTGGCGATCATCGGCGCAGCAGCAAACACCGGTTGCAACGCTATGCCCGCGCCCTCTCGTGCCGCTGTCAGCAACACCATCGATTCATTCGCACTCAGATTGCCGCCCACCGGCACGTCCGACGGGGCGCCCGTCTTCGCATCCGTGAACTTCCACAGGCTTTTGCCGAAATACGAATACGTCAGGCAGTTGTGAACGGCCAGGTCTTCCACGCGGCGCGGTGTGCCATGCGCGGCCAAGTACGACGGTGCCGCCACCACAACGGATTCACACACGCCCAGCGGCCGCGCAATCAAGTTCGGATCAAGGTCGTTGGTGATGCGCACGGCCAGGTCGATGCGCTCTTCCACAAGATTGATGGTGCGGTTGTCGACCACCAGATCGACGGCCGTGTGCGGATAGCGCCGCAGGTAGGCCGTCACCGCCGTGCTCAACGTCTGCTGCGCCAGGGATTGCGCACAGGCAATGCGCAGGAGCCCGCGCGGCGTATCGGCTTCGGGGCCATCCGCCACAGCCATCTGTGAAGCGATTTCCAGCATCTGGCGGCAGCGCGCGAGCGTCGTTTCACCGGCGGGCGTCAGGCCGATGCGGCGCGTGGTTCGGTGCAGCAGCCGCGCGCCGGACCACGCCTCCATCTGCGCCAGATAACGCGTGACCATCGCGCGCGACATGTCGAGCCCTTCTGCGGCGGCGCTCAGGCTGCCGCGATCGACGATCGCCACAAAAACTTCGGCTGACGTGATGCGATCCATATTTGATCGATTGGCGAAACAAATATGCGCATCTTAGGCGGTTTTTTGATCGAATCAAGCAACCTAAAGTGGCGACATTGCTGCAACCACATGCAACTGGAGAAAACAATGCCCCTGCTTCGCACCTTGCTTGCCGCCGCCCTTGCAACCGCCGGCATGATTGCCCACGCTGCCGCACCGGCGCCGCTGCATCTTGAGGTCTACAACCCGGGCGACAAAGGCATCTTCCCCGTGTCGTCGGAAATCATCACCGGTGCACATGAGGCCATCCTGATCGACGCGCAATTCCAGCGCAGCGACGCAGAAGCGCTCGTGCAGAAACTCAAGGCCAGCGGCAAGACGCTCACCACCGTCTACATCAGCCATAGCGATCCGGATTATTACTTCGGGCTGGATGTCATCCGCGCGGCATTCCCGAAGGCGAAGATCGTGGCCACGCCGCAAACGGTGGCTGCCATCAAGGCGTCGATGAACGGCAAGCTGGCCTACTGGGGCCCGATCCTGAAAGACAATGCGCCCAAGACGCTCGTGCTGCCCGAGGCGCTGCGCGCCGACCGTCTGACGCTGGAGGGCCGCGCCATCGAGATCAAAGGCCTGAACGGCCCGAACCCGGCACGCACGTATCTGTGGATTCCGTCGATCAAGACCGTGGCCGGCGGCGTGGTGGTCTTCAATGGCGATCACGTATGGGTGGCCGACACGCAAACGCGCGAATCGCGCCTGAGCTGGCTGCAGACGCTCGACAGCATCACGGCGCTCAAGCCGACGACGGTGGTGCCGGGCCACTTCACCGGGGCGATGCCCAAGGGGCTGGAGGCGGTGCGCTTTACGGCGGATTACCTGAAGACCTTCGAAGTACAGGCCGCCAAGGCCGACAACTCGGCAGAGCTGGTCAAGGCGATGAAGACCGCGTACCCGACGCTGGCCGGCGATGCATCGCTGGACTTGAGCGCCAAGGTCATCAAGGGCGAAATGAAGTGGCCGCAGTAAATCGGCCGGTCACCTGGAAAACAACATGACGACGCTGCATTACATTTACGACCCGCTATGCGGCTGGTGCTACGGCGCCGCGCCGCTCGTGCAAGCCGCGCGAAACGTGCCGGGCTTGACGATCACCTGCCACGGCGGCGGCATGCTTGCCGGCCCCAACCGCCGCGCAGTAACGCCTCAGTGGCGCGACTACGTGATGCCGCACGACCACCGCATTGCAGAGTTGACTGGCCAGCCCTTTGGCGAGCCCTACTTTGAAGGCTTGTTGCGCGACACCACTGCCACGATGGATTCGGAGCCGCCCATTACTGCCGTGCTCGCCGCGCAAGCGCTTGGCGGCCGCGGGCTGGATATGATCCATCGCATCCAGCGCGCGCATTACGAAGAAGGCCGACGCATTGCCGACGTGCCTGTATTACGCGAGCTGGTAGCGGAGATCGGCCTATCGGCCGAAGCATTCGATGCGGAATACGCGCAGCAAGCCGGCGGCCCGACGCAGAAGCACATCGCACAAAGCCGGCAGTGGCTCGATCGTGTTGGCGGTCAGGGTTTTCCGACGTTTGCGCTGGAAGATGCGCAAGGCAAGCTTGGCATCATCGATATCGGCCCGTGGCTTGGTAACCCGGAGCACTGGGCTCAAGCGCTAACCCAGCACATCGGCGCGCCTGCCCCGGCCCCGAAGATCGAAGCTGATGGCCCCGTCTGCGGGCCGGACGGCTGCGCGTAGAGGCGTGCTCAGCCCTTGAGCTGCCAGCGGGCAAGTTCGTCGTAGCGCGTCTTGCCCAGCCAGCTATGGATGAGAACGAACTCGCGCACCGTCCACGTGATGGGCTCGATTGCCTTTGGCGCAAAGCCGCCGCGGTCATACAGCAGCGTGATGTGAGGTTTGAACGCCCCACGTGGCGCCGGCACGGCGGCATGTTGGAGCGCTTCGCCCAGCGCCGCCTGAAACGCCATCAAACCGGCTACACCTTCATCGCCCAAGAGAACAAACGGCCGGTGATCGCGTCGGCCATGAAAGCTCACCACTTGGTTGAACGTGGCATCGAATGCCGGCAAGGCCAGGCTGTCCGCCGCTGCGCGCACGCGCGTCAGGATATCGTCAGGCGGCAGATGAACGAAATCGCCCAGATGATGCAGCGTGACATGCAGACGCTCGGTGCGCAGCGCCTTGCCTTTGAAACCCACCACGGGCCGCAATTGGTCGATCAGGCGTGCAATGCGCCCTGCGGTCTCCACGTCGGGCTTGATCGCCAGAAACAGGCGATGCGCGGGCAATTGCGGGGTGGCTTCGAATCCGGGAAGAGTGAGCTGGGTCACGGCAGAGTCGTCGAACGACGGTTGGCGATCCACTCATTATCGACGCCCGCATGACGTCTCGCTGAAAGTCCTGCTGAGCGCATCAAAAGCAACGCCCGGCGGTGACAACCTGCCGGGCGAAGTCTTTCCAGATGTGATGCAGCGATCAGATATCGAAGAACACAGTCTCGGCGCCGCCATCCGGGGTGTCTTGCAGGCGCACGTCGAAGGTGTAGACCACCTCGCCGTTACGCTCGCTGCGCTGGGCAATCAGCGTCTTGCGGCGCACTTCCCACTCGATGCCGTTCAGTACCGGGTCAGTACCGTTGGCTGCGGCCTCATCGCTGAAATACACGCGGGTATGCAGGCCGAGGTTGATGCCGCGCGCAAACAGGATCATGCAGATATGCGGTGCCTGCGTCGACCCGCTGCGGCCAGCCACCGCGCCCGGCTTGATGGTGTCGAAACGATAGACGCCCGTATCGAAATCCGCGCCGGCGCGGCCCCAGCCACGGAATGCCGGGTCGACGGCTTTGTCTTGCCGGTCTGCGGGATGCGCGTATTTGCCGTCGGCGTTGGCTTGCCAGATCTCGATCAGCACATCGCGCACGAGCGAGCCCGAGCCGTCATAGACGCGGCCTTCCAGCGCGATGCGTTCGCCGCGCGTGGCGGGCGTAGTCAGTACGCTGCCGAATTCCTTGTCGTAGATGTCGAAGCCAGCCTGGCGCGGTGCAAGGCCGATGTGCACATACGGGCCGCCCGTCTGCGAAGCAGTCTCGTTGAAATGCGCGAACGGAGGCGTTGTCGTCATGGCCGTTGCCTGGGCACGTTCGAGCGATTCACGCAGTGTGGTCGTGGTCATCACTTGGCTCCTTGCAGGGCGGGCACGGCGTTCTCGAAATGCGTGGCACGGCGGCCGCGCAGCGTGATGTCGAAACGGTAGCAGCGGCTGTCGAGCGGCACGTGGTTTGCCGTGTCGTGCAGTGCAATCAGGCCGCGCACCTGCTCTTCGCTGGGGATGGTTTTGATGATGGGGCACTGCGCGATCATCGGATCGCCCTCGAAGTACATCTGCGTGATCAGGCGCTGCGCCCAGCCGTCCCCGGAGAGCGAGTAATGGATGTGCGACGGGCGCCAATCGTTGATGCGGTTACGCCACGGATACGGGCCGGGCTTGATGGTGCGATAGACGTAGTAGCCGTTGGCATCCGTCAGCATGCGGCCGCAGCCGCCGAAGTTCGGGTCGATCGGCGCGATGTATTGATCTTTCTTGTGGCGGTAGCGCCCACCGGCGTTGGCCTGCCACACCTCCACCAGCGCGTTCGGCACGGGGCGGCCGAACTCGTCGCGCACGTAGCCGTGGACGATGATGCGCTCGCCGATCGGCAGGCCTTCCTTGGCGTAGTTGAGGATGAGGTCGTTGTCGAGCGCGCCCAGGTCATCGGCATGGAACACCGGTGCGGTGGTCTCCGACAGCGTATTGAGCGTGGAGATGAGCGCGTTGCGCGGCGAGCGCAGCACGCTGGTCTTGTAGCCGGGGGTCAGTGCGGGCGGATGCTGCGCGGTGTCACGCTGGGCGAATTCGCCGGTGCCGGAAAGCGGCAGGGTCATGGGGCGTCTCCTTATGAAACTTATGAAATCGTGGGAAGACTGTATCGCCGCCAAAAAGTGAAGTAAATTGACTTTTTATCGGAAAATCGATAACTCCAAGTTATGGAAAGAGTGATTTCGGCCGACCTGCCATCCCGCATCCGGTTTCGCCATCTGAGCTGCTTTGTCGCCATCGCGCAGGAGCGCAACCTGCGGCGCGCTGCCGAGCGGCTGCATTTGAGCCAGCCGGCGGTATCGAAAACGCTGGGTGAGCTTGAAGCCCTGGCCGGTGTGCAACTTGTTGAGCGCGGCCGCCAAGGCGCACGGCTCACCGCTGCCGGCGAGCAATTCCTCCGGCACGCCGTGGGCGTGACCCAGGCGCTTGAATCGGCCACTGCCGCGCTGATGGGGTCGACGGACGCTTCTGCGCCAGTCGTGCATGTGGGCGCCCTGCCAACGGTGGCCAGCAGCCTGCTGCCCCAGGCGATTGCGCATCTGCACGCGCAGCGCCCGCATGCCGGCGTGCGCTTGCGTACCGGCACCAATGTCGAACTGCTGACCGCGCTCAAGGCCGGCGAACTCGACTTCATCGTCGGGCGCATGGCCGAGCCGGATCGGATGCAGGGGCTGTCGTTCGAACTGCTGTACGCCGAGCCCCTGGCGCTGGTCGTGCGGCCAGGGCATCCGCTGTTGATGCAGCCAGGCGCATCGGCCTCGTTGCAGGCGGTGCTGGACTACCCGCTGGTGATCGCCATGCCAGGAACGGTGCCGCGCCATCACACCGAGGCGCTGTTCCAGACGCACGGGTTGCGCTTGCCCGCGGGAGTGACGGAAACGCTTTCGGTGTCCGTCGCACGGTTGCTGGCGTGTCGATCCAACGCGGTGTGGATCACGCCCGAGCGCTCCGCCGCCGACGACCTGGCGCACGGGCAACTTGCCCGTCTGGACATCGCCACGTCCAGCACCAAGGAGCCCGTCGGCCTGCTGCGCAGAAGCGATGCCACGCCAAGCGAACTGGCCAGCGCGTTCATGGAACTGCTGACCGAACTGGCGCAAGCGCCCTACTGAGCCGCCGCCCAAAAAAAATGCCGACCCCATGGCCGGCATTCTTTCTTTCGAGGCGCAGATCAACGGTGCGCCATCTCCACGTCATCCGCAGCATCGAAGACACTGCGATCGGTCTGTCCGAGCAATTGGCTGGTGATCGTTCCGGCAGTCATCGAGCCATTGACGTTGAGCGCGGTACGGCCCATGTCGATCAGGGGCTCGATGGAAATCAGCAGCGCCACGAGCGTCACCGGCAAGCCCATGGCCGGCAGCACGATCAATGCCGCGAAAGTGGCGCCACCGCCCACACCTGCCACGCCAACCGAGCTGAGGGTGACGATTGCCACCAGCGTTGCAATCCACACCGGATCGAACGGGTTGATGCCGACGGTGGGCGCCACCATGACTGCCAGCATGGCCGGATACAGGCCCGCGCAGCCGTTCTGGCCAATGGTGGTGCCAAACGAGGCGGCGAAGCTGGCGATCGACTCCGGCACGCCGATGCGCCGCGTCTGCGCCTCGATGCTCAGCGGAATGGTGGCTGCACTCGATCGGCTCGTGAACGCGAAAGACAGCGCCGGCCAGACCTTGCGGAAGAAGCGAAGCGGATTGATGCCGTTGAGCGTAAGCAGCACGGCATGCACGCCAAACATGATCGCCAGGCCTAGGTAAGACGCCACCACGAAACCGCCGAGCTTGATGATGTCCTGCACGTTGGATACGGCCACCACGTTGGTCATGAGCGCGAGCACGCCATAAGGCGTCAGGCGAATGACAAGCCGCACGAGCTTCATCACCCAGGCCTGCGCGGTGTCGATGGCGGTCAGCACGCGCTCGCCTTTCACAGCGTCATCCTTGAGCAGGTTCAACGCCGCCACACCCAAGAACGCCGCGAAGATCACCACGCCGATGATGGACGTCGGCTTGGCGCCGGTCAGCTCGGCAAACGGGTTCTTCGGGATAAACGACTGCACCAACTGCGGCACCGAGAGGTCTGCCACCTTGCCGACATAGCTGTCCTGGATGGCGGTCAACCGGGCGGTTTCCTGCGCGCCTTGCACCAGCCCCTCGGCTGTCAGCCCAAACAGGTGGGTGACAAACACCCCGACCAGTGCGGAAATCAACGTCGTAAGCAGCAGCGTGCCGATCGTTAGCACGCTGATCTTGCCGAGCGACGCCGTGCTGTTGAGCTTGGCCACCGAGTTCAGCACCGACACCAGCACCAGCGGCATGACGATCATCTGCAGCAGCTGGATATAGCCGCCGCCAACGATGCTGAACCAGGAGATCGACTGCTTGAGTGTCGCGCTGTCGTCACCATAGATGAGGTGCAGCGCCAGGCCGAAAACGATGCCCAGCACCATGCCCAGCAGCACACGTTTGGCCAGACTCCAGCTCGCGTTCACGCGCCCCAGAGCAAGCAGGATGACGACAAAAGTCGCGATATTCAGTAAGAGCGGAAGGTTCATGTTCCTTTGTGTCGCACGTTGCGCTCGAAATCGAGCCGGAATCTTACGCCAGTTGCACAAAGGTTGCCCGAGCACGGATCGCATCCAAAATGCAGGCCAATCCGCCGTAGAGCCGGCACAGGCTTGGGTTTACGGCTGACGAACTTCCGTGTGCGGTGACGAGGAATGCCCATGCGTGAATGCTCACAACGCCCAGTTCCCCCGCGCGGCAGTGGCTTTCCGAGAACGAAAAAAAACCCGCACAAGTGCGGGCTGACAAGGAGCCGAGCGATCAGGAGGTCACGCTCAGTCAGAACGAGTGAACGATACCGGTGTACGCACCCAACTGGTTCTTACCCACCGCCGGGTTGTTGTTGGTTGCTTCCACCGAGAAGTTGGCGGTAGCGCTGTTCTGCACCGTGC
>NZ_JBGLYZ010000020.1:0-99946 GCF_047304345.1 Ralstonia sp. Ralssp135 | reverse complement strand
CACGATCGTGGCGGCAATGGCAACCACAGCGGTGACCACGAACGTGGCGGCAATGGCAACCACAGCGGTGACCACGAACGTGGCGGCAATGGCAACCACAGCGGTGACCACGATCGTGGCGGCGAACGCGACGACTCAGGCGGGCACGGCCAGCATCATGGTCAGGGCGAAGGCGGCCCGGGCCAGAACGACAATCATCAGGGCAACGATGGCAGCAACACGCACGGCAACGGCCAGCAACGCGGCGGCGACGGCGGACGCGACTGACCGCTCCCCCTTCGGCAGAAGGTCCGTCCTTAACGCGCCCGAACCCGGCCTCCAGATGTGAAATAAAACGCACTTCCGGAGGCCGGGCGGCCACCCCGCGTCATCGGGACGGCAGGGCTTTTGGTGTATGCTGGGCCGATGTTTAACGACGCGCGACCGCGCCATGAATGATCCGTATCCCAGTCCGAAGCCAGCCGACAAACCCCGTACGCTGCTGGAACGCCTGACCGACCTCATTTCGCCCGAGCCCGAATCGCGGGCCGAGCTGCTCGAAATCCTCCAAGACGCCCATGCGCGCAACCTGATCGACGCCGACTCCCTGTCGATGATCGAGGGCGTCTTCCAGGTCTCAGACCTGTGTGCGCGCGACATCATGATCCCGCGCGCGCAGATGGACGCGCTCAACATCGCCGACGCGCCGTCAGAATTCATCCCGTTCGTGCAAGAAGCCGCGCATTCGCGCTTCCCCGTCTACGAGGGCAGCCGCGACAACATCATCGGCATCCTGCTCGCCAAGGACCTGCTGCGCTTCTATACGGACGAACGCTTCGACGTGCGCGACATGCTGCGCCCGGCCGTGTTCATCCCCGAATCCAAGCGACTGAACGTGCTGTTGCGCGACTTCCGCGTCAACCGCAACCACATCGCCATCGTCGTTGACGAATATGGCGGCGTGGCCGGCCTCATCACCATCGAAGATGTGCTCGAGCAAATCGTTGGCGACATCGAAGACGAATACGACTTCGATCAGGAAGAAGACAACATCCTGCCGACCGCCGATGGCCACATGCGCGTGCGCGGGCTGACCGAAATCAGCCAGTTCAACGAAGCCTTCGGCACGCATTTTTCCGACGAAGACGTCGATACCGTGGGCGGGCTGCTGTCCAACCACCTGGGCCGCGTGCCGCACCGGGGCGAGAAGATCGTCATGGGCACGCTGCAGTTCGACGTGCTGCGCGCCGATGCGCGCCAGGTGCAGGTGCTGCTCGTGCGCCGCCTCACCGCGCCGGCCGGCGGCAATGCCACGACCGACACTTCTGGTTCCCACCCCGCCTGATCCTTCCGTGCCCGCTCAGTTCTCTTCCCCTGCCGCACCGTCCCGTCGGCAGGACGCCCAAGCTGTGCCGCTCGCGCGGCTGCGTTTTGCGATGCCGCTGGCAGCGCTGCTTGGCGTCATGCATACGCTGTCGTTCGCGCCGAACCACTGGTGGTGGCTGCAGATACTCTCGCTGACGGGGCTTGCCGCGCTGGTGCAGCGCGCACCGCGCTTGCGTGATGCGGCAATGGTTGGCTATGCGTTCGGGCTCGGCTGGTTCCTGTCGGGCGTGTGGTGGCTCTTCATCAGCATGCACGTCTACGGCGACATGCCGGCATGGATGGCCGCCCTGGCCGTGCTCCTATTCGCCGGCTACCTGGCGCTGCATCCAGCGCTGGCGGTGTGGTCATGGCAGTGGCTCACGCGACGCGGACGGTGGCCGGGTACCGCATCCGCGCTGGTATTTGGCGCGGCATGGGCCGTCACGGAGTGGCTGCGCGGCACGGTCTGGACGGGCTTCCCCTGGATCAACGGCGGCTACGCACACACCGATGGCCCACTGGCCGGCTATGCGCCGCTGGTGGGCGTCTACGGCATCGTGCTGATCGCCGCCGTTCTGGCCGGTCTGCTGTGCGTCGCGGCCGAGCGCCGCCTGCATTGGCTGGCCGGCATCGGGGGCGCGCTCGTGTTGGTGGCCGGCTGGCCGCTGCACGGCATTGCGTGGACGCAACCGGTGGGCAAGCCCATTTCCGTACGCCTCTTGCAGGGCAATGTGCCGCAAGACGTGAAGTTCCAGCAGACCGGCATCGAACGCTCGCTGGAGCTGTACGCCAAGATGGTCACCGAGAAGCCCGCACAACTCGTGGTCACGCCCGAGACGGCCTTCCCGATCATGATTCAGGAGATGCCGCAGGAGATCGCGCTGGCCATCCGCACCTATGTGGATACCACCGGCTCCAGCGTGCTCTTTGGCGCCGCCAGCGAGGACTCACGCGTCGATTACACCAACAGCGTGTTCGGCGTCGGCCCACAATTCCAGGGCGTCTACCGCTACAACAAGCACCACCTCGTGCCGTTCGGCGAGTTCATCCCCTTCGGTTTCCACTGGTTCGTCAACATGATGAACATGCCGCTGGGCGACTTCCGGCGCGGCCTGCCCGTGCAGCCGCCCATGGCGGTAGCCGACCAACGCGTCGCACCCAACATCTGCTACGAGGATTTGTTTGGCGAGGAAATTGCCGCCTCGCTGCGACATGCTGATCAGCCTGCCACGATGCTCGCCAACGTGACGAACCTTGCTTGGTTTGGCGACACCATCGCGCTGGACCAGCACCTGCAGATCTCGCGCATGCGCGCGCTGGAAACGGGCCGCCCGATGCTGCGCGCCACCAACACGGGAGCGACCGCCGTGGTGCGGCCGGACGGCAGCGTACAGGCCCGCCTGCCCGTCTTCACGCTTGGCGCGCTGCAGACTGACGTGCAGGGCATGCAAGGCTTGACGCCATTCGTGCGGGCCGGCAACGCGCCTGCGCTGGCCCTGGGCGCGCTGGTTCTGCTGGTGGCATTCGTGCGCCGCCGCCGGGCATCGGCAGATTGATCGTTCAGCGTCCGGAGGGCTTTCAAGCCACTTTCCGGAGTCGCTGACAAAAAACGCTAAAATTCAACGTTTTACGGCGGGCACGGAGCCAGGCGCTTCTCGTGCCCGCCGCTGCATTCCACCGTCGCGCGGTGCAACGCACGTTCCGTGCCGCCGCGGACCAACGGGTTCCACCATGCTCACCTTCCAGCAACTCATCCTCAAGCTGCAGTCGTACTGGGACGCCCAGGGCTGCGCCCTGCTGCAGCCGATCGACCTCGAAGTCGGCGCCGGTACGTCGCACGTGCACACCTTCCTGCGCGCGATCGGCCCGGAGCCTTGGCGTGCCGCCTACGTGCAACCGTCCCGCCGCCCCAAGGACGGCCGCTACGGCGAGAACCCAAACCGCCTGCAGCATTACTACCAGTACCAAGTAGTGCTCAAGCCGGCGCCGGAAAACATCCTCGACCTGTACCTCGGTTCGCTGGAAGCGCTGGGCCTGGACCTGAAGCAGAACGACGTGCGCTTTGTCGAAGATGACTGGGAAAACCCCACGCTCGGCGCCTGGGGCCTCGGCTGGGAGGTGTGGCTCAACGGCATGGAAGTCACGCAATTCACGTACTTCCAGCAAGTCGGCGGCCTCGACTGCAAGCCCGTGACCGGTGAGATCACCTACGGCATCGAACGTCTGGCGATGTACCTGCAGCAGGTCGAGAACATCTACGACCTGGTCTGGACGGAGTGGGAAGAGCCGGGCCCGAATGGCCCCGTGAAGCGCCGCCTGACCTACGGCGACGTCTATCACCAGAACGAAGTCGAGCAATCGACGTACAACTTCGAGCAGGCCGACACGACTGTGCTGTTCCGCCGCTTTGCCGAGCACGAAGCCGAAGCCAAGCGCCTGATGGGCGTGCGCGCAGAAGGTGATGCCGCTGCCGAGGGCGACGCACCTGTCGTGCAACTGGCCCTGCCCGCCTACGAGCAAGTGCTCAAGGCCGGCCACACCTTCAACCTGCTGGACGCACGCGGCGCCATTTCGGTGACGGAGCGCGCAGCCTACATCGGTCGCATCCGCAATCTGTCGCGTCTGGTCGCGCAGGCTTACTACGATTCGCGCGAGCGCCTGGGCTTCCCAATGTGCGGCACGGCCGCTGCCGCCGCCAAGACCACGGAGGCCGCATGACGGCCAACCGAGCACGGCGTGGCCTGGCGCTGCTGACGGCAGCGTCCATCGCCGCGCTGGCGCTACCGGCGAGCGTTGCGCAAGCGGCCCGACATCGCAGCTCCAAGGCGGCATCGGCGGAGAAGGTTTTTGTCGTGCCCAACACGTTGACGCAGCTTTGCGTGGCCGATTCCAAGCCGCTCCAGCAAGCGCTGAGCGGGGCCTGGGCGCCGCCTCCGCCGTCGCTCGATCAATGGACGAGCCTGGTGCGCACGATGGCCTGCGACCTGTCCGGCGCGCGTGACCTCGGCTGGCATCGCGTGCCGTTGCGCACGTATGCGACGGCCCTGCGCTTCCCGCTCACGTGGGTGGAGTGGCAAGGCACCGGCGCAAAGGCACAGCGCCGTGCGCGCGTGTTCCGCTCGGCAGGGCAATTGCCGAGCCGTCTGGAATTCAACGTGTCCGGCACGCTGCAGGAAGTGCGTTACGACGCGCGACGCGGCTTGCTGTCGGCCCGCTTCCTGCGCCGCGATGCGGCCGCGCCCGGCACCACGCCCGCGCCGATTGCACCGCCACCGCCGCCGGGCCAGTGCGCCGGCACGCAATTGCAGTTCCAGCAGCAGAACGGCGTGTGGCTGCTCTCGGGCGTGGAGCCCGTGCCCGGCTCGCCCTGCTGATTACTGAACCGAACCACACAACGTACCGCCGCACCTGATCTGAACACCCAGCGGCGCAGAACAACGACGTCACCGATTCAAACGCTATGTCCACCCTCCTGATCGAACTGCTGACCGAAGAACTGCCGCCCAAGGCGCTGGCTCGCCTGGGCGAGGCGTTTGCGCGCGGCCTGTTTGACGGTCTGTCGGCGCAAGGCCTGCTCGAAGAGGGCGCCGCCGTGGAAGGTTTTGCCACGCCGCGCCGCCTGGCTGCATCGATCACCGGCGTGCGTCGCACCGCGCCCGATCGCGAGCTGCGCGAGAAGGTGCTGCCCGTGACCATCGCCTTCGATGCCGAGGGCAAGCCCGCCGCGCCGCTGGTCAAGAAGCTGGCCGCGCTGGCCAAGACCGTGGGCGTGGACGCCATCGCGCCTGAATTGCTCGAACGCGCGCCTGACGGCAAGGCCGAAGCGCTGTTTTATCGCTACACCGCGCGCGGCGCCGTGCTGGCTGACGGCCTGCAGACTGCACTGTCGCAAACCATCGCCAACCTGCCGATCCCGAAGGTGATGACATATCAGCGCCCGAACGGCGAGAACGTTCAGTTCGTGCGCCCGGCCCACAAGCTGATCGCACTGCTCGACAGCGAAATCATCCCCGTCAGCGCATTTGGCCTGCAAGCGGGCAACGTGACCCTGGGCCACCGTTTCCTGTCGGCCGGCGAGATCGTCATCAAAGACGCCACGTCGTATGCGAGCGCGCTGGAGTCGCAGGGCAAGGTCATCGCCAGCTATGGCAAGCGCAAGGAAGCCATCCGCGCCGAACTGCTCAAGACCGCCGGCGCCGATACGGTGGTCATGCCCGAAGCGCTGCTGGATGAAGTGAACGCGCTGGTCGAATGGCCCGTGGTCTACCCCTGCCATTTCGAGGAAGCCTTCCTCGCCGTGCCGCAGGAGTGCCTGATCCTGACCATGCAGACCAACCAGAAGTACTTTGCGCTGACCGATGCACAAGGCCACCTGCGCAACCGCTTTCTGATCGTCTCGAACATCGCCACGGGCACGCCCGAGGCCATCATTCAAGGCAACGAACGCGTGGTCCGCCCGCGCCTGGCCGACGCGCGCTTCTTCTTCGAGCAGGACAAGAAGAAGCCGCTGGCCGATCGCGTGCCGCTGCTCTCGCGCGTGGTCTATCACAACAAGATCGGCACGCAGCTTGAGCGCGTGTCGCGCCTGCAGGCCATCGCGGGCCAACTGGCCGAGAAGCTCGGCGCGGATGTGGCACACGCCTCGCGCGGCGCGTTGCTGGCCAAGGCCGATCTGCTGACCGACATGGTGGGCGAGTTCCCCGAGTTGCAGGGCACGATGGGCACGTACTACGCCCGCCACGATGGCGAACCCGACGACGTGGCGCTGGCCTGCTCCGAGCACTATCAGCCGCGCTTTGCCGGCGACGCGCTGCCCAGCACCGCCACCGGGACCGTGGTGGCACTGGCCGACAAGCTGGAAACGCTGGTCGGCATCTGGGGCATCGGCCTGCAACCCACGGGTGAGAAAGATCCGTTCGCGCTGCGCCGCCACGCGCTGGGTATCCTGCGCATGCTGATTGAGAAGCCGCTCGCGCTCACGATCGACGATGCGCTGCGGATTGCTGCCGCCAGCTTCGATGGCATCGCGGCCGTCAAACCGGATCTGGCCGCCATCTCCGACTTCCTGTACGACCGCCTGCGCGGCTACCTGAAGGACAAGGGCTACAGCACCAACGAGGTGGAAGCCGTGGTCAGCCAGCGCCCGCAGCGCCTGGACGACATCGTCGCGCGCCTCGAAGCCGTGCGCGCCTTTGCTGCTCTGCCGCAGGCAGAAGCGCTGGCCGCCGCCAACAAGCGCATCACCAACATCCTGAAGAAGACCGACGTGGCCATTGGCGCCGTGCAGCCGCAACTGCTCAAGGAAGACGCCGAGCGCGCGCTGCACCAGGCCGTGGCCTCGTCGGAGCCGCAGGTGCACGATGCCTTCGCACGCGGCGATTTCACCACCGCGCTCAAGACGCTGGCCGGCCTGCGCGAAGCGGTCGACACGTTCTTCGACGGCGTGATGGTGATGGCCGACGACACCGCGCTGCGCGACAACCGCCTCGCGCTGTTGGGTGAACTGCACGGCTTGATGAACCGCGTCGCGGACATCTCCAAGCTGGCCGCCTGATCGGCACTCCAAGCACCGTTCGGAGCCCACCATGCCCCATGTTCCCAAACTGGTGATTCTCGACCGCGATGGCGTCATCAACCGCGACAGCGACCAGTTCATCAAGTCGCCAGACGAGTGGATCGCCCTCGACGGCAGCCTGGAAGCCATTGCCGAGCTGAACCAGGCCGGCTACCAGGTGGTGGTGGCAACCAACCAGTCGGGCATCGGACGCGGCCTGTTCGAGGCCGCCGCGCTCAACGCCATGCACGAGAAGATGTACAAGGCGCTGGCCACCTACGGCGGGCGCGTCGATGCCGTCTTCTTCTGCCCGCATACCGCCGCCGATGCGTGCGAGTGCCGCAAGCCCAAGTCCGGCATGCTCCGCGAGATTGCACGCCGCTTCGACATGGACCTGACGGGCGTGCCGGTCGTGGGTGACTCGCTACGCGACCTGCAAGCCGGCGTCGAAGTCGGCGCCGTACCGCATCTCGTACTGACCGGCAAGGGCGCCAAGACCCGCGATGCCGGCGACCTGCCCCCAGGCACCCAGATTCACGAGGACCTGCGTGCGTTTGCGCGTGCGCTGCTATCCCCTGCGCCCCAGGGCACGCCCACGCGCGCCCCTTGAATTCGCCCCCATGACTTTTATCCGTTCGCTGCTGTACCTGGTTTTCTTGATCGTCTGGACACCGATTTATGCGGTGACCTGCTTCATCGTCTTTCCGTTCATGAACCCGCACCGCCGTTTCTGGATGGTGTCCGGCTGGACGAAGTCTGCAATCTGGATGGCGCGCTGGCTGCTCGGCATCCGCTGGCAATACCAGGGCTGGGAGAACATCGAGGAAGCCGTCGCCACCAACAAGCAGGTGGTACTGCTTTCCAAGCATCAGTCAGCGTGGGAAACCATGGCCTATGTTGCAACCATGCCGCGCCCGCTGTGCTACGTGTTCAAGCGCGAGCTGCTATATGTGCCGTTCTTCGGATGGGCGCTCGGCATGCTCAAGATGGTGCACATCAACCGCAAGGACGGCGCCAATGCGTTCGCCTCGGTCGCGCGCCAGGGTAAAGAGCGCCTTGCAGATGGCGCATGGGTGATCATGTTTCCGGAAGGCACGCGCACGCGCTCGGGCGACCCGAAACCGCGCTACAAGAGCGGCGGTGCGCGCTTTGCCGTGGATACCGGCGCATGGGTCATTCCCATCGCGCACAACTCCGGCCGGGTGTGGCCGCGCAATTCGTTCCTGAAGCATCCGGGCTTGATCACGCTGTCGGTCGGGCCGGCCATTCCGAGCGCCGGCAAGACCAGCGACGAGCTTAACCGCGAAGTCGAAGCGTGGATCGAAGCAGAAATGCGTAGAATCGACGCCGATAGCTACCGCGAGCACGCATGAAACTGCTGCGCCCACCGACTTCGCCCACCCCCGCCGACAGCGTCCAGCTTGAGCTGCCGCTGCTCGCGCCCGCAGCCCCGTCGCCTTCGCAGCCGCCTGACGCGTCCCTCCTCGCCCCGCCCGCACTCGACTTTTCCACCGCACCGCTCGGCCCCAACCAGCGCCGTCTGACGCTGGGCGAGCGCGCGCTCATCTATAACCTCAAGCGTTCGTCGCGACGCACCATCGGCTTTGTCATCGATGATCGCGGCTTGTCGATTACGGCACCGCGCTGGGTCACACTCGCCGAGATCGAACACGCCATCGCCGAAAAGCAGAAGTGGATCTTCGCCAAGCTAGCCGAATGGCGGGCCAACGCCGCACGCCGCATGCTGCCGCCCATGGACTGGCAGGACGGCGCCGCGCTGCCGTTCCTCGGCAAAACGATCACGCTTAAGCTGGAATCGCCCATCGGCGCGTTGATGTTCGATGCCGACACCAGCATGCTGCATCTGGGCCTGCCGCCCAGCACCACCGAGCAGCAGATCAAGGACCGCGTACAAAGCTGGCTGCAGACGCAGGCGCGACGCCTCTTCGGCGAACGACTTGAGGTGTATGCCGAGCGCCTGGGTGTGCGGCACAGCGCGTATGCGTTGTCTTCAGCTGCCACGCGGTGGGGAAGCTGCACCGCCGACGGCAAGATCCGTCTGAACTGGCGCCTCGTGCATTTCCCGCTGAGCCTGATCGACTACGTGGTTGCGCATGAGCTCGCGCATCTCAAGGAAATGAACCACAGCCCACGCTTCTGGGACACGGTGGAGTCGATCTTTCCTGAGTTTCGTGAGGCTCGCGAGCAACTGCGCTCGCATCCGCCGGAATACTTGCCGGCGTTCTGATTCGCCTCGCCCACGCCGCAACGGCGTACGAGGGATGCGGCTGCAGGAAAAAAACCCCGCCTGCACGCTCCGCCACACCCTCCTACAATATGGCCTTCCGCAGTCCCCCAGGAAGGAAATCCCATGCGAATGCTCCACACCATGCTGCGCGTCGGCGACCTGCAGCGATCGATCGACTTCTACACCAAGGTGCTCGGCATGCAGCTGCTGCGCACCAGTGACAACCCGGAATACAAATATTCCCTCGCGTTCGTCGGCTACGGCCCGGAGGCCGGCAACACCGTCATCGAGCTGACCTACAACTACGGCGTGAGCGAATACGACCTCGGCTCAGCGTTCGGCCACCTTGCCATCGAGGTCGACAACGCCGCGCAGGCCTGCGACCAGATCCGCAACGCGGGCGGCAAGGTCACGCGCGAGGCCGGCCCGGTCAAGGGCGGCAGCACCATCATTGCGTTTGTGGAAGATCCGGACAGCTACAAGATCGAGCTGATCCAGGCGCGCTCGATGCCCGATGGCAACCGCCACTGACGCCATCCGCCGGCCGCTGGACGGCACCGCCATCGGCCTGATGGTGGTGCTGTGCATGTGCTGGGGCTTTCAGCAGGTCGCCATCAAGGTGGCCGCGCACGACGTGGGCCCCGTCATGCAGGCTGGCGTGCGTTCGGCAATTGCGTCGGTCCTTGTGTTCGCATTTGCGCTCTGGCGCGGCACGTGCCTCTCGTTGCGCGACGGCACGCTGGCCGGCGGCCTGATGGCCGGCGTGCTCTTCGGCGTCGAGTTCCTGTGCATCTTCATCGGCCTGGGCTACACGACCGCGTCGCGCATGGCGGTGTTCCTCTACACCGCGCCCATCTTCACCGCGCTCGGCCTGCATTTCTTTGTGCCGGGCGAGCACCTGCGCCCGCGCCAGTGGACGGGCATCGGCATTGCATTTGCGGGGATCGTGCTGGCGTTTGCCGACGGTGTCCTGCACCCGGCGGCCGGACCGTCGACGTCGTTGGGCGACGCGCTGGGCGTCGTGGCAGGCGCGCTGTGGGGCGCGACGACCATCGTCGTGCGGGCAAGCAAGCTCTCCGAAGCACCGGCGGCGAAGACGCTGCTGTACCAATTGGCCGTCTCGGCCGTGCTGCTGCTGTTGATGGCCGCCGGCACCGGCCAGGCCTTTACTGCGAACCTCACGCCCACGGCGCTGGCGAGTCTCGCTTACCAATCCGTGCTGATCGCATTCGCCAGTTACCTGACGTGGTTCTGGCTGCTGCGCCGCTACCTGGCGTCGCGGTTGTCAGTGTTCTCGTTTCTGACGCCGCTGTTTGGCGTGGCGTTTGGCGTGCTGCTGTTGCACGAGCCGGTGGGCCTGCGGTTTGCGCTGGCGGCGGCGCTCGTGCTGTCGGGCATCCTGCTGGTCAATCTTCGCTAAGCTCGGAAACGCTGCCGGCGATGCGGTTGGCCGGCAGCGCATTCGCCACCGCCACGAAATCTGCTACCGGCACTTCTTCTGCGCGGCGGCCCAGGTCAAAGCCAAGCGCTTCGAAATCGATCACGTCGCGCAGCGCGCCCAGCGTGTTGCGCAGCACCTTGCGCCGCTGCGAAAACGCCATCGTCACCACCGTGCCTAGCGCGCGCATATCGACCGGCGCATACGGCGATTTATCGGCTGGCCAGGGAATCATCCGCACCACCGCCGAATCCACCTTGGGCGGCGGGTTGAACGAACCCGGCGGCACATCCAGCACCAGCTCCATGTAGTACCGCACCTGCAGCATCACCGACAGCCGGCTAAACGCCTTGCTACCCGGCGCGGCCACCATGCGGTCAACCACTTCTTTCTGCAGCATGAAATGCTGATCGCGCACACGATCGACGAACGTAGCCAGATGGAACAGCAGCGGGCTCGAGATGTTGTACGGCAGGTTGCCGACGATGCGCAGCGGCCGGTCCGCCTCCACCAGCGAGCCGAAATCAAACGCGAGTGCATCACCTGCATGCACGATCAGCCGATCGCCGAAGCGCTTCTGCAAGCGCGCGACGAGGTCACGGTCAAGCTCGACTACCTGCAGCGTGCGCACGCGCTCCATGAGCGGCACGGTGAGCGCGCCCAGGCCCGGGCCGATCTCGACGAGCACATCGTCGGGTTTCGGATCAATGGCTGCAACGATGGCGTGGATCACGCCGTCATCGACCAGGAAGTTCTGGCCGAAGCGCTTGCGGGCCTGGTGCCCCTGGTGAACGCCGGTCGTGGATCGTGCCATTGCGAACTCGAAATCGAAAAGGTGAAGAAACTCAGGAACGTACCGTGTGCCGCGCCATGGCGATGGCGGTATCGATCGCCTCGATCATGCTGCCGAACTCGGCGCGCCCCGTGCCCGCTAGGTCCAGCGCCGTACCGTGGTCCACCGATGTGCGCACGAACGGCAGGCCCAGCGTGATGTTCACGCCATGCCCGAAGGTGCCGTACTTGAGCGGCGCCAGACCTTGGTCGTGGTACATCGCCAGCACGCAATCGGCGTCTGCCAGAAGGCGCGGCTGGAACAGCGTATCGGCCGGATACGGACCGCGCGCATCCATTCCGCGCGCACGCGCACGCGCGATGGCGGGCTCGATCACCTCGAGCTCTTCGCGGCCGAGGTGACCTGATTCACCCGCATGCGGATTCAACCCCGTCACGAGGATACGCGGTGCGGTCAGGCCGAAGCGTGTGCGCAAATCGCGCTGCACGATGTCGAGCGTTTCGTCGAGCACTGCGGGCGTGATGGCGTCCGGCACCTCGCGCAGCGGCAAATGCGTCGTCGCCAGCGCGACGCGCAGCATGGCGTTGTCGTGCGCCGGCTGCGGGCCAGCGAGCATCATCACCACGCGCGGCGTGCGGCTGCGCTCTGCCAGGTATTCGGTATGGCCAGTAAACGGCACGCCTGCGTCGTTGATCGTGCTCTTCTGCACCGGCGCCGTGACCATCGCGTCGTAACGGACGCCGTCCGCCGTGCCAATCTGGCAGCCGTCGATGGCTGCATCGAGCAGGTCCAGCACATAGCGGCCGTTGGCGGCATCGAGCACGCCAGCGCGCACCGGCGCACCCAACGGGCGCTCCACAATAGTCAGTGCCGTGGAGGCAACGCGCCAGAAATCGCCCTGCCCGATCGCATCAGCGCGCGCCTGCAGCAATGCCGCATCGCCCATCACATGCCACTGCACATCGGCGTAACGCGGCGCCGCCTGTCGCGCCAAGTGCAGCAACGCTGCCACGGTGATATCGGGGCCGATACCGGCAGGTTCTCCGGTGGTGATGGCAATGTTCAGCATGCAGCGCTTTCCTGCGATGGTTTCCGGTCGGTCTAGAAACGCCACGGCCGCCCGCAGGCGGCCGTGAGCGATGCGGATCTCCGTAGCTTACTGCTGACGGTTCACGCGGTATTCCACGTGTGCCGAATCGCGCAGCTCACGCAGCCAATCTTCATAGGCGGCCTGCACCTTCTGCTCGCGAATCACAGAGCGTGCGTAGTCGCGCTGGCGGTCTCCCGACACCTCGGCCTCGCGGCGACCTTCCACCTGGATCAGATGCACGCCGAACTGGCTCTGCACCGGCTGCGACACATCGCCCGGCTTGAGCTGGTTCATCGCCTGCTCGAATTCCGGCACCAGCTGACCCGGGGACACCCAGCCCAGCTCGCCACCCGCACCGGCCGAACCGTCCTGCGAATACCGGCGTGCCGCATCGCCAAAGTCATAGCCGTGGACGATCCGATCACGCAGGCCCACCAACTGGCGGCGCGCGTCATCTGCCGACATCGTCGGACCGGTCTTGATCAGGATGTGGCGCACTTGCGTCTGCTGCACCTTGGCGGCAATCGCCGTGCTCGGTGCGCGCTTCTCCAACAGCTTGATCACGTGATAACCAGCCGGGCTTTCGACCACTTGGCTCGCCACCTGGCCGGCCTTCATGTCGACCACGGCATTGGCAAACACAGCCGGCAAGCGACCGATCGGACGCAGCCCAAGTTCGCCGCCTTGCGAGGCATCCGGCGCGCCAGAATTGTCACGGGCCAGCTTGGCGAAATCCGCACCGCCCTGTGCTTGTTTGAGCAGAGCTTCCGCCTTGCTGCGCGCTGCGGCCTTCTCGGCATCCGTGGCGCCTTCAGCGACCGGCACGAGAATCTGCGCGACGTTGTATTGCTGCTCGCCAGCCGGGGCCGTTCCTCCGCCCTGCTGTGCCAGATAGTTGTCAATCTCGCCGTCGTAGACCTGCACCTTGGAGTCGACCTCGCGCTCGCGCAGGCGAGCCAGGAGGATTTCCTGACGCAGGTCGTCGCGGTACTTGTCGTACGTCATGCCGGCATCTTTCAGCTTGCTCTTGAGCTGCGGCACGGACAGGTTGTTGCGCTGGGCCACGCTTTCCACGGCACGATCCACATCGGCGTCAGACACGCGGATGCCGCTTTCCTTGGCGGTCTGCGCCTGCACGCGCTCCAGGATCAGTTGCTCAAGCACTTCGCCGAGCATATCTGCGCGCGGCGGCAGCGGACGGTTCTGGGCGCGGAACGTACGCTCAACCAGATCGGCGCGGTTGAGCAGTTCGCGGCGGGTGATGACGTCGGTGTTGACCACGGCCACCACCTCGTCGACCAGCTGGCTGCGCGGTGCACCCGGAGCCGTCGGCTCGGGCAGCGTGCCCTGCAACAGCGGCTGGCTCGGCGACGAACCCGGGTTGGCGAAGATGCCGCGCACGGGTGCACTCTTCTTTGCCGATTGCGCCGGCTGCGCGTGGACGGCTGGCGACAGCGTGGTCCCCGCCATCAGCGCGACCAACACGCCGGTGGCAACACGCAAGCGGCCCAGAGGAGCCACACGCGTGGCGAAAGCGGTTGATTGGAAAGCCATGATGTCGTTATTCATATTGATCCAGCACGGACGGCGTGATCGGCTGCGCGGTCACCGGCTGGTAGCCGGGCACGTTCAAACGAATCACGTCGATCGGATTGTTCCCCACCTTCGACAAACCCTTGAATTCGATCTGGGCAAAGATATGCGTCGTATAGCCCGAAACCGCATTGCTGTAGCGCTGTACCGCCAGTCGGCCGACCCAGCAGTCCGCCACATACTCGAGGCCAAGCAGCATATCCGACGGCTTGCGTGCGTTCAGGTCATAACCGACGCGGCCCAGACCGTACAGACGCCGTGTGATCGGCCACTGCGTTGAGATATCGGCCTGTTCGAGAGGCAGTTGGCCGGTATTGGCATCTTGCCGGTAATAGCGGTAGCCGAGGTTGATCACCTTGTTGGCTTCCGGCTTCCAGCTGAATGCGACGGTCGAGCGCATGATGCGGTCGATGTCCTGATTGTACTGAAGGTTCGTATCGAAAAAGATGCCGCGGAACATCTGGATCGTGGTCGCGCCCAGAAGGTCCGAATAGCGGCGCACCGACGTCGGCGCCGCCCCCGCCAGCGTCACGCGCTGGCCTTCGAAATCGATGCGCTGCGCGATCGTGGCACGCAAACGCTCAATGCCCGATTCCGCTTCAATAAAGCGCGTGGTCACGCCCGCCGTCAGCTTGTTGTTGTCGGCAATGCGGTCATAGCCAGTGTACGGATTCTCCGTAAAGATCTGGCCGAGGTTGTAGTCGGACTGCGCTGTATCGAACAGCGGGATCTGGGACTGGTCGCGGTACGGCGTGTATACGTAGAACAGACGCGGTTCCAGCGTCTGGATGTAACTCACGCCAAACAGCTTGGTAACCAGCGGCGCATCGCGCTCGAAGGTCATGCCGGAGTCGAGCGAGAACGTGGGCAGCGTGCGATTGATCTGCGTGTCCTGCGTATCGCCTGCAGGACGATCCAGGCGGTATGCAGTGGCGTTCAGGATGAACTTCGGCGTGACGTACCAGCCCGGGCGGACGATCGGATAGCTGATCGTCGGCTGCATGAACAGGCGCTCGCCCTGGACGGTGTTAGCCGTCGGGATCGAGAACCGCGTGTAATCGGTGAGGAAATTGACGTCAAACCCGCCAAGGTCGAATCGCGCGTATGTCAGGCTCAATTCCGGCACACGTTCGTACGGTGCCGAAAGTGGCGTAGTGGCGGTCGACAAGGTCTGGAACTTCTGCACGCGCGCCTGAGCCACCCAGTCCCCGATGGAATAGGTAACGCCGCCTTCCTGGGTGTACTGACGCTGCGTCGCCGTGACGATGCTGCGGCCAAGGTCATCCGGATAAGTGTTATCGGAGACCTTGTTGTAGTTGATGTAGCCGGTCAGGCCCGGCGCTAGGCGCTGCGTGTGCAGTGCTGAAATCGACCAGCGATTGCGACCCGCCTCACGATCATCGGGCAGAAATTCGCCGCGCAGGACGCCGTTGTACGAGGTATCAAGATAGCGGTATTCGGCGCCGAGCTGCAGACCCCGCTGGCTCAGCAGACGCGGGTACAACGTCAGATCGCGGTTCGGCGCGATGTTGAAGTAATAGGGCAGCGTAATGTCTGTCCCGCTGCGGCTGTTGTAGCCGAAGACCGGTGCCAAGAAACCGCTGCGGCGGTCGTCATTGAGCGGGAAGTCCATGATCGGCGCGGCAAACACCGGCACGCCGAAGAAGTGCAGCACGCCGTTGCGGCCAGTACCGACCTGGCGATCGCTGTCGATGTCGATGCGGCTTGCGCTGAAGTACCAGTCGACATTGTCGGGCGAGCACGTGGTGTACGTACCGTGCGTGATGCGGCTGTTGTCCTTGTCGATGAAGTCGATGCGGTCTGCGGTGCCGTGGCCACCGGTCGAGTGGAACTCGTAGGTCGGCGTGCTGATGGTGCCTTCGTTGGCGGTGACCTTGAGTTTGGCATCCGGGCCGGTGACGAGCGTGCCGCCCTTGAACAGACGCACGTTGCCGGTGGCGGTGGCAACGTCGGTGTCCTGGTTGTAGTCGAGGGTGTCGCCCTTGAGCACCGAACCGTTGCGGCGCAATTCGCCATTGCCGCGCAGGTGGATGTCTTCATTGGTGCGGCCGTCCATCTTGTCGGCCGCGGT
The DNA here is from genome assembly GCF_047304345.1 of Ralstonia sp. Ralssp135. Classification (NCBI taxonomy): domain Bacteria; kingdom Pseudomonadati; phylum Pseudomonadota; class Betaproteobacteria; order Burkholderiales; family Burkholderiaceae; genus Ralstonia; species Ralstonia sp. Ralssp135. The sequence continues at coordinate 83,794 of NZ_JBGLYZ010000020.1, read as the reverse complement.
AAAGGTGGGGACAGTGTTGTCCGGTCGCTGGACGGGCTCGGCCATCTTGGGCACCAGCGGACTGCCGCCAGGCGTGGTCGGGCCGGACGTGGCCAGCGCCGTCACCGACGAGGCCGGGGTGACAGCAGGCGCCGTCGCCTGCGTGGTGTCCGCGCTCTGCGCCGCGGACGTCGCTGTCCAGACACCGGCCACCGCGAACACCAGCGGGCGCAATGCCAGCGTGCCACGCCGGTTGGCGGGCCGCTGATCGGGCGCGGCAACAGCAGCGCGCTGCCGGTTTTTCCTGGCTCGGTTCGGTTCGGTCATGCAGATCGGGAACAGGGCCGCACGCGCAACGGCACGCACAGGCACAAAATCAGTCAGTACTGCGGTCAATCCCGCCGCCGGACGCGGCCTGGACAGGGCCGGCGCTCGCTCGCGGCGAAACTCGGTCGGGTATTATACGGGGCTTCCTTCCAGCCTCATTCCAGCATTCTCTCAGCATGGCCTCGACCCCTGGCGCCGCAGCAGGCGCAACCGACGCACGTCTCAGTCAACTGCGCGACTGGCTCGGCACATTGCCCGCCGCCCACGGCCTGCGCATCGACACGCTACAGCCCGCTTCGGCCGATGCCAGCTTCCGCCGTTATTTCCGCCTGGACAGCGCCAACGGCACGCTGGTCGTCATGGACGCCCCGCCGCCGCAGGAAGACTGCCGCCCCTTCGTTCATGTGGCGGGCTTGCTGAATGGCGCCGGCGTTCATGCACCTCAGGTGCTGGAGCAGGATCTCGCGCAGGGCTTCCTCCTGCTGACCGACCTGGGCCCGCAAACGTATCTGCAATCGCTGCGCGAACGCAATTTCGACCTCGCCTACGCCAACACGCTGTTCCGCCCCGCCATCCATACCCTGGTGCGCTGGCAATTGGCCTCGCGCGAAGGGGAACTGCCGCCGTACGACGAAGCGCTGCTGCGCCGCGAGTTGTCGCTGTTTCCCGACTGGTATGTCGATCGCCATCTGCAACGCCCGTTGGACGCCGCCCAGCGCGAATCGCTCGACAAGGTGTTCAAGCTGCTGGTCGACAGCGCCCTGGCCCAGCCGCGCGTGTACGTCCACCGTGACTACATGCCGCGCAACCTGATGATCAACGCGGCCGACCCGTCGCAGCCGGGCGTGCTGGACTTCCAGGATGCCGTCTACGGCCCGATCACCTACGACGCCGCCTCGCTGCTGCGCGATGCCTTCCTGTCGTGGGACGAAGAGCAGGAGCTGGATTGGGCCGTGCGCTACTGGGAAGCTGCCCGCGCGGCCAAGCTGCCGGTCGATGACGACTTCGGCGAGTTCTACCGCGCCCTCGAATGGATGGGCGCGCAACGCCATCTGAAAGTGGCCGGCATCTTCGCGCGCCTGCGCTACCGAGACGGCAAGACCGGCTACGTGGAAGACACTCCGCGCTTCATCGCCTACCTGCGCCGTGTGTGCAGCCGCTACAACGCGCTGGCCCCGTTGGCCCGCCTGCTCGATCAACTCGAAGATCGCGCGCAGCAGATCGGCTACACGTTCTGATGGCTTCCCCCCGCGCCGTCGAGTTTCGCGCCGGCATGCTGGCACTCGCGCCCATGCTGCTGGGCGTGGTGCCGTTCGGCCTGATCTACGGCGTGCTAGCCACGTCCGCCGGCATGCCCGCGTGGCTTGCCGTCGCGATGAGCGCTATCGTTTTCGGTGGCGCCTCGCAGATGATCCTCGTGCAGTTGTGGGCCGGTGGCGCGCCCGCGCTGGTGATTGCAGCGACGGTATCGATGGTGAATCTGCGGCACGCGCTCTACTCAGCCAGCATTGCACCGACGCTGGCGCACCTGCCGCGTCGCTGGAAATGGCTGATCGCCTATCTGCTGACCGACGAAGCGTTCGCCGCCATGAACCGCCGCGTTGTCACAGCACAGCCCGGCAGCGAGGAAACAGCCTACCGCCATTGGTATTTCCTTGGCGCCGGCGTGGCACTGTGGTCCAGTTGGCAGGCGTCGACGATCGTCGGCGTGGTGCTAGGCGCGCAGGTGCCGACTTCGTGGCCGCTTGATTTCTTCCTGCCGCTCACGTTCATCGCCATCGTGGTGCCGGCGCTGCGCACGCGTGCGCAGTTGGCCGCCGCCCTGACGGGCGCCGCGCTGGCCGTGGCGTGGACGGGCTGGCCGCACAAGCTCGGGCTGATGAGCGCGGCATGCGTGGGCATTGCCGTCGGCGCGCTGGTTGAGCGCTTGCTCGCCCGACCGGCCGACAAGGGGGCTGCAGCATGAAAGCCCTGGTCCTCTTCGGCGTGTTGCTGATTTCCGGCGCGGCCACGTACCTGATCCGCCTATCGTTCATCGCGCTGGAAGGGCGCATGAAGCTGCCGATGTGGTTCCGCAGCGCCCTGCCCTATGTGCCGGCCGCGATGCTGACCGCACTGATCGCGCCCGACCTGCTGGTGCGCGACGGCGCGCTCGCGGTGTCGGTCGACAACCCACGCCTGCTTGCCGGCATCGTCGCCATCGTCATCGCACGGGTGACGAAGAGTGCGATGTGGACCATTGTCGGCGGCATGGCTGTGCTGCTTATTCTGATGAAGGTGATGGCTTGAATTCCACGACGCGTGCCATGATTTTTGCGGCGGGCCGCGGCGACCGCATGCGCCCTCTGACCGACCACACGCCCAAGCCCCTGCTCAACGTGGGCGGCAAACCGCTGATCGTCTGGCAGATAGAGCGCCTGGCCGCGGCAGGCGTGCGCGACATTGTCATTAACCATGCCTGGCTCGGCGCGCAGATCGAAGCCTCGCTCGGGGATGGCAGCGCGTGGGGCGTGCGCCTCGCGTATTCACCCGAAGGGCAAGCGCTGGAGACGGCGGGCGGTGTCGCCCAGGCGATGCCGCTGCTGCATGCCGGCGATGGGAACAGCGTATTCATTGCCGTCAGCGGTGATGTGTTCTGTGATTACGACTACGCCGTGCTGCGCGACCGGGCGCCCGCAATGGCGGCGCAAGCGACACCCGGCATGCATTTGGTGATGGTGCCCAACCCGCCCTACCACCTGCGCGGCGATTTCGCTCTGGATGACGAAGGCACGCTCCACGCCGAAGGCCCCGAGCGCCTCACGTTCGGCAACATCGGCTTGTACGACACGCGCCTGTTTACCGGCATCGCGCCCGGCACGCGACTGGCGATGACGCCGCTGTACCACCAGGCCATCGCAGAAGGCCGGGCCACCGGCGAGCGCTTCGACGGCCGCTGGGAAAACGTCGGCACGCCAGCCCAGCTGGCCGCGCTCGATGCCGAAGTTGCGTCGCGCTAAGCGCTTACGCCATCGCGGCGCTCAGTGATTCCGCCGTCATGGGACGGCCCAGCAGATAGCCTTGCAGCGAGTGACAACCGAGCCGCGTCAGGAACGCCTGCTGCTCGGCCGTCTCTACACCTTCTGCGACGATGCGCAGGTTCAGCGTCTGGCCCAGCGCCACAATGGCCGAGACGATGGCCGCGTCTTCCGTGTCGTGCGCCAGATCGCGCACAAAGCCACGATCGATCTTCAGCTCGCTGGCAGGCAAACGCTTGAGATACAGCAGGCTCGAATAGCCGGTGCCGAAATCGTCGATCGAAATCCCCACACCCATCGCGTCGAGCTGCTGCAGAATCTGCAGGCTCGCATCGACATCGCGCATGGCGGTCGACTCCGTAATCTCAAGCGTCAGGCTGCGCGGGTCCAGCGCATGGCGCTCGAGCGTGTCGCGCACGGTGTCGATGAGTGCGGCATGGCCAAACTGCAGCGCAGATAGATTCACTGCGACGGTCCAGCCGGTGCGCCCCTCGCGGTGCCATTGCGCCATCTGACGACAGGCTTCATCCAGCACCCACGTGCCGAGCGGCACGATCAGCCCCGTCTTTTCGGCCAGCGGGATGAACTCGTCGGCTGGCACCAAGCCGCGCTGCGGATGCTGCCAGCGCACCAGCGCCTCCACGCCCATGATCGGCCCATTGGGCGCGTTGAACTTGGGCTGGTAGTGCAGCACGAGTTCATGCCGCTCGACCGCGCGGCGCAGGTCTTGCACGAGCTGCAACTGGTGGTGCACGTCGGCGTTCATTGAGGGCTCGAAGAAACTGTAGGCGTTCCGGCCCAGGCCCTTCGCGTGATACATCGCCGCATCGGCATTGGTCAGCAGATCGTGTTGGTTGCCGCCGTTGCCGGGGTAGATCGCGATGCCGATGCTGGTCGACACCCGCAGCTCGTGACCGCCAGCCATGAAGGGCTCGCGCACCACTTCCAGCAGCGCATCGGCCAGGGTGCCGGCGTCTTCCGGATCGTCCACATAGGCGAGCACGACAAATTCGTCGCCGCCGACACGTGCCGCGGTGTCCTGTTGGCGTACCCGCGCGCTGATGCGCTGCGCGACGTCGATCAGCAGCAGATCGCCTACATGGTGCCCATAGACATCGTTGACGGCCTTGAAGCCATCCAGGTCCATGAACATGAGCGCGAAGCGGCGCTTCTCGCGTTCAGCCGTGCGGATCGCCTGGGTCAGGCGGTCTTCCAGCAGCACCCGGTTGGAAAGCTTGGTCAGGTTGTCGTGCAGCGCAAGGTAGGCCAGTTCCTTGTTGGCCGCGGCCAGCGAATTCGCCAGCAAGGCGGTGCGCGCTTCCATGCGCAAGTCGAGCACCGAGATGATGAGCGCGATGGCCAGCACCGCCAGCGTCACGATGATGATGACCAGCGCCAGCCATTCGGCACTCGCGCCGGTGTGCGCAGCGCCGCACACACTGCCAAATGGAAACGATGCCGCCGACATGCCCATGTAATGCATGCCGACGATGGCCACACCCATCACCACCGCCGAACCGGCACGCAGTGCACGAACGCGTCGCGACTGCCGCCTCAGGCGGAAGGCGATCCACAGCGCCACGCCAGAGGCCAGCACCGCAATCACGATCGACAGCGCAAACCTTGCAGGGTCGTATTGGATGCCTGGGTTCATGCGCAGCGCGGCCATGCCGGTGTAGTGCATGCCCGCGACGCCCGCGCCCATGAGCAGCGCGCCGCTCACCAAGCGCGGCCACGGCAATTCACGTCGGCTGACCAGCCACAACGCAAACATCGACGCACCAATACCGATGGCGAGCGAGGCAAGCGTGATTCCGACGTCATATCCAACCGGGATCGGCAGGTTCAGCGCCAGCATGCCGACAAAGTGCATCGACCAGATGCCCAGCCCCATGGCCGAAGCGCCGCCGATGAGCCACGACAACGCCGCGCGGCCGTGTGCGGTGACGACACGTCCTGCCATATCCAGCGCCGTATACGACGCCAGGATGGCCACGAAGAGGGAAAGCAGGACGAGAAGAGGGTTGTAACTGCTGGCGAGCATCGGTTCTCCTGGGCAGGCCGATCCAATGCGGCCAATCCACTGCAGGCAGAGGTCGCAACCGGGATGCAAAACAGGTCAGTATTAACGGCGGTGGCCGCCCGAGACTTTAGGAGAGGCCGCCCGCACCGCACAAGTCTCCTTACGGGTGTGGCAATGCCCCTCCCCCGAATGCCCACCAAGCGCGGCGTTACAATCGACGCATCCTTTCTGCCGCTGGAAAACACGCCATGTCCGCCACCGAACTCGCTTTCCTCCAGACCTATCGCCAGCGCCGCGAGCGCGTCGTGCAGTGGCTGCGCGCGGCGGGTGGCGGGGTCGCCATCGTGCCCACCGCACCCGAAGCGATGCGTAACCGCGACAGCGACTACCCCTATCGGCATGACAGCTACTTCTATTACCTGACCGGCTTTACCGAGCCCGAAGCGGTGCTCGCCATCGTGGTCCCCGCGGGCAGCTCACCCGCGCGCAGCGTGCTGTTCTGCCGCCCGAAGCACGAAGAGCGCGAAATCTGGGACGGCTTCCGCTTCGGCCCCGAAGCCGCGAAGGAAGCCTTCGGCCTGGATGAGGCGCACTCGGTGGAAGAGATCGACGCGACGCTGCCCAAGCTGCTCGCCAACGCTGCCGCCGTTGCGTATCCGCTGGCCGAGAGCGGCATGTTCGACCGCCGCATGCGCCGCTGGCTCGACGCAGTGCGCATGCAAGGCCGCGCGGGTGTGTCGTCGCCGCACCAGGCGTTGGACGTGCGCGCCATCCTCGACGAGCTGCGCCTGTTCAAAGACGCGAGCGAGCTCGACATCATGCGCCGCGCCGGACGCATCTCTGCAGGGGCGCATGTGCGCGCCATGCAGGCCTCGCGTGCCGGCCTGCGCGAATACCATCTCGAAGCCGAACTGCTGTACGAATTCCGCCGCCACGGTGCGCAAAGCGTCGCCTACAACTCCATCGTTGCCACCGGCCCCAACGCGTGCGTGTTGCACTACCGCGCCGGTAACGCCGAACTGCGCGACGGCGATCTGTGCCTGATCGATGCCGGTTGCGAGCTGGACGGCTACGCGTCGGACATCACCCGCACGTTCCCCGTGAACGGCCGCTTCACCGGCCCGCAACGCGAGCTGTATGCGCTTGTGGTTGCCGCGCAGGAAGCCGCCATTGCCGAAACGCGGCCGGGCGTGCCGTATAACGTGCCCCACGACGCCGCCACGCGTGTGCTGGCGCAAGGCATGCTCGACACCGGCCTGCTCGACGCCAACCAAGTCGGCACGCTCGACGACGTGATCGCCGGCGGTCAATACCGCCAGTTCTACATGCACCGCACCGGCCACTGGCTCGGCATGGACGTGCACGACGTGGGCGAATACCGCACGCCCGGCACCGCCGCTCCCGCGGAAGGCGAACGCCCGTGGCGCCCGCTGGAAGCCGGCATGGTGCTGACCGTCGAACCTGGCATCTACGTGCGCCCCGCGCCCGGCGTGCCGGAACAGTACTGGCACATCGGCATCCGCATTGAAGACGACGCCATCGTCACGCCCCAAAGCTGCGAAATCATCACGCGCGACGTGCCCGTAGCCCCAGACGAAATTGAATTGGTGATGCGGAGCCAGGCATGACCGACGGCATCACAGCAAGCAGCGCGGCGCCAGACTTCGACGTCGCCATCGTCGGCGCGGGGCCTGTCGGGCTGGCGCTGGCCAACTGGTTGCTGCGCGACACCGACTGGCGCATCGCCCTGTTCGATGCGCGCGATGCTGAAGCCGCCGCGCGAGACCCGCGCTCGCTGGCGCTCTCGCATGGCTCGCGCGTGCTGCTGCAGGAGATTGGCGGCTGGCCCACGCGCGCCACGCCCATCACGCACATTCATGTCTCGCAGCGCGGCCACTTCGGGCAGGCGCATATCCGCCGTGAAGACTACGACGTCCCCGCGCTCGGCCACGTCGTGCAATACGGCGACCTGAGCGCCGCGCTCAACGCCGCACTCGCCACGCAGATGGAGCGTCACCCGAAGCGCCTCACCCGCTTCGACCACACACCCGTGGAGCGCGTCGAGCAACTGCCGCGCGCCGACGGCACCGTCGCGCCGGCCCGCGTGCGCGCGCTACGCGAAGGGCGTCATCCGCTGGCCATCGAAACCGAAGTCGTCATCCAGGCCGAAGGCGGCTTGTTCGACGACACACGCAAGCAGCAAGGCGGTATCGGCCACGCGCGGCGCCGCGATTACGGCCAGACCGCCATCGTCGCGCACGTGCGCTGCAGCGCGCCGCTTGAAGGCTGGGCGTGGGAGCGCTTCACTCCCGAAGGCCCACTCGCTTTGCTGCCGCAGGATGACGCGCACGGTCCCGGCTACGCGCTCGTCTGGTGCTGCGCGCCCGACGAAGCACGCCGACGCGCAGCGTTGCCCGACGACGCCTTCCTCGCTGAACTTGGCGCGGCCTTTGGCGAGCGCATGGGCCGCTTCACGCACGCCAGCCCGCGCCACACTTTCGCGCTCGGGCTGCATGCCCAGCGCATTCCGGTCGACCGCCGTGTCGCGGCAATCGGCAATGCCGCGCAGACGATCCACCCCGTGGCGGGCCAGGGCTTCAACCTCGGCCTGCGCGATGCATTCGAGATGGCGCGCGCGCTTCGGGATGGGGCAACGGCAGCCACCCTCGCCCGTTTCGCCCGCGAACGCGCGTTTGACCGCGCCGTCACCATCGGCCTGACCGATTTGCTGCCGCGCGCGTTTGCCCTGCCGGGCAGGCCATTTGGCCACCTGCGCGGCGCGGCGCTCACGCTGCTGGAATGCCTGCCGCCGCTCAAGCATGGGCTGGCCCGGCAGATGATGTTCGGACAACGGGGCTAGCGCGTGGCGACTCCCGAAGTCAGCACTGCGGGCGATCGCAAACAGATCACCGTGGTGGGCGCCGGCATTGTCGGCACAGCGTGCGCACTGCAACTGCAACGTGAAGGCCATCAGGTCACGCTGCTCGATCAGGCCGGCATTGGCGAAGGTTGCTCGTTCGGCAACGCCGGCTGCCTGAGCGTGGCGTCGGTCGTGCCGATGGCGCTGCCGGGCATGCTCAAGCAGGTGCCCAAATGGCTGGCCGATCCGATGGGTCCGCTAACGGTGCGTTGGCCTTATCTGCCGCGCGCGTTGCCCTGGCTGCTGCAATGGGTGCTCGCCGGCAATGAGGCGCAGGCCCGTGCGACTGCGCAGCCGCTGGCGAGTCTTTTCAGCGCGACTTTTCCCGGTTATCGCGACCTACTCGACGCCGCGCAATACGACAGCCTGATCCGCCAGAGCGGCCATTTGTATGTGTGGCGCACACTGGCGCGCTCCTCCGGCGATGTGCTGGCGCAATCCATTCGCGATGCCACCGGCGTACGCTCGCAAGCCCTGAGCGCCGGTGAAGCGCGCGAGCTGGAGCCTGCGCTGGCCGCCGACATCCAATCCGGTCTGCTGCTGCCCGACAACGGCTTCACGATCAACCCGGAACGGCTCGTCAAGACGCTGGCGGCCAACTTTGCCGCTGCGGGTGGCACCTTCCTGCGCCGCAAGGTGCTGGACGTGGAATTCGGCCGAAGCGACTACGGCGGCCCGACGCGGCTGCATACCGATTGCGGCACGCTGCCCGTGTCGAAGCTCGTGCTGTGCGCCGGTGCGTGGTCGATGCGGTTGGGGGCCAAGCTCACCAGCATCCGCGTTCCGCTCGATACCGAACGCGGCTATCACGCCACGCTGCGCGCCCCCACCGTGCAGCCTTCGCGGCCGATCATGGATTGCGAGCGCAAGTTCATCGCCACACCCATGGAAGGCGGCTTGCGCATTGCCGGCACCGTGGAAATCGGCGGACTGGACGCGCCGCCCGATTACCGCCGCGCCCGTATCCTCATGCAGCAGGGCCAGCAGCTCTTCCCCGGTCTCAGATTCGCGGATGACAGCCAATGGATGGGCTATCGCCCATCGCTGCCCGACAGCCTACCGGTGATCGACCGCTCCGAGCGCTACCGCAACGTGTTCTTCGCGTTCGGGCACGGCCACCTTGGCATGACGGGCGCGCCGGGCACCGCCCGACTCATCGCTGATCTGGTCAACGGGCGCCGGCCCTTCATCGACGCCCGCGCCTACGGCCTGCAACGGTTCCGATAACGCCAGCCGCGGCAAGAACTGCTCCACCGACCGCACTGCCGCATAGTTTGTGCACAACATTTAGGCAATCCGACGGTTTGGCGGTAAAATCCCGTCCTCGCATTTTTCACTCCCGTCGCTCCGCCCGGTCATCATTCGACTCTGGGCGGAAGGGGTGATTTTTCGTTTCTTTCAGCCGCTTCTTCCTCGCCAGCCTTGCAGATCGGACCGCATACCCTCCGCAACAACCTGTTCGTCGCTCCCATGGCGGGCGTGACGGACCGCCCGTTCCGTCAGCTGTGCAAACGGCTGGGCGCGGGCTACGCGGTGTCCGAGATGGTCGCGTCCAACGCGCAGTTGTGGAAAAGCGAGAAGACGATGCGGCGCGCCAACCACACGGGCGAGGTCGAGCCGATCGCCGTGCAGATTGCCGGCGCCGAGCCGATGATGATGGCCGAGGCCGCGCGCTACAACGTCGATCGTGGCGCGCAAATCATCGACATCAACATGGGCTGTCCCGCCAAGAAGGTGTGCAACGTAGCCGCCGGCTCTGCGCTGCTGCAGAACGAGCCGCTGGTCCAACGCATTGTCGAGGCCGTGGTGGGCGCAGTGGGCGATCGCGTGCCTGTGACGCTGAAGATCCGCACCGGGTGGGACCGCGAACACCGCAACGCATTGAGCGTGGCGCGCATTGCGCAGGACGCCGGCATCAGCATGCTGACCGTGCACGGCCGCACGCGTGCCGATCTTTATCACGGTGATGCTGAATACGAGACCATCGCCGCGGTGAAGGCGTCGGTACGCATTCCGGTGGTGGCCAACGGCGATATCACCACGCCGGCCAAGGCCAGGCACGTGCTTGCCGTGACCGGCGCCGACGCCATCATGATCGGCCGCGCGGCGCAGGGGCGTCCGTGGCTGTTCCGCGAGATTTCCCACTTCCTGCAAACCGGCACGCTGCTGCCCGCGCCGGAAGTGGAAGAGATTCGCGGCATCATGAATGCGCATCTGGAAGAGCACTACGCGTTCTATGGCGAATACACCGGCGTGCGCACCGCACGCAAGCACATCGCCTGGTACACGCGCGGGTTGGCGGGGGCCAACCTGTTCCGCCACCGCATGAACACCATCGAAGACACTGCGGCCCAGTTGGCCGCCGTCAACGCGTTCTTCGACGAGCAGCGTGCGCTGTCCGACCGCCTGGTCTACGAAGATCAGGCCAGCGGTGGCGGCCACCCCACGACGGGCAACAACGACAATAACAAGGAACTGCTTGCCGCATGAGCCGCAATCCGATCGAACGTTGCATCCGCGACAGCCTGGATGCGTATTACCGTGACCTGGACGGCGAGAACCCGTCCAATGTCTACGACATGGTGCTGCAGGCCATTGAACGGCCGCTGCTGGAAACCGTGATGGCATGGGCTTCCAACAACCAGTCGCAGGCGGCCGACTACCTCGGCATCAACCGCAACACGCTGCGCAAGAAGTTGCAGCAGCACGGCCTCATCTGAGGTCGCAGGCCGGCCTTTGAACCGATTTCTTTTCTGACGGCGCCTCCTGCCAACTCGGCAAACTCAGCGCCACACCCGCCCACCGGCGTTTCCACCATGATCCAGCAAGCCCTGCTTTCCGTTTCCGATAAGACCGGCATCGTCGACTTTGCCCGTGCCCTGCACGAGCGCGGCGTCAAGCTCCTCTCCACCGGCGGCACCGCCAAGCTGCTCGCCGAGTCCGGCCTGCCCGTGACGGAAGTGGCGGACTACACGGGCTTTCCGGAAATGCTCGACGGCCGCGTCAAGACGCTGCACCCGAAGGTGCACGGCGGCATCCTGGCCCGCCGCGACCTGCCCGAACACATGGCCGCGCTGGCCGAGCACAGCATCCCGACCATCGACCTGCTGGTGGTGAACCTGTACCCGTTCCAGCAAACCGTGGCCAAGGACGAATGCTCGCTGGCCGACGCCATCGAAAACATCGACATTGGCGGCCCGACCATGCTGCGCTCGGCGGCCAAGAACCACCGCGATGTGACGGTCATCGTTGACCCGGCCGACTACGCCACCGTGCTGGCCGAAATGCAGGCCAATAACAACACGGTTGGCTACGAGACCAACTTCATGCTGGCCAAGAAGGTGTTCGCGCACACCGCGCAGTACGACGGCGCCATCACCAACTACCTGACGAGCCTGGGCGCCGACAAGTCGCACAGCACGCGCAGCGCTTATCCGCAAACGCTGAACCTGGCCTTCGAGAAAGTGCAGGAAATGCGCTACGGCGAGAACCCGCACCAATCTGCCGCTTTCTACCGCGACCTCAAGGCCACGGACGGCGCGCTGGCAGCCTACAAGCAACTGCAAGGCAAGGAGCTGTCGTACAACAACATCGCCGACGCCGATGCCGCGTGGGAATGCGTGAAGTCGTTCGACCCAGCCAAGGGCGCGGCATGCGTGATCATCAAGCACGCCAACCCGTGCGGCGTGGCCATCGGGGGTACCGCGCAAGAAGCGTATGAGAAGGCCTTCAAGACAGACTCGACCTCGGCCTTCGGCGGCATCATCGCCTTCAATGTGCCGCTGGATGAAGCAGCCGCACAGGTGGTGGCCAAGCAATTCGTGGAAGTGCTGATCGCCCCGGGCTTCTCGGAAGGCGCACGTGCCGTGTTCGCAGGCAAGCAGAACGTCCGCGTGCTCGAAATTCCGCTGGGCAAGGGCGTGAACGCGTACGACTTCAAGCGCGTTGGCGGCGGCCTGCTGGTGCAGAGCCCGGATGCCAAGAACGTGCAGCCGAGCGAGCTGCGCGTGGTCACCAAGCGCCACCCGACGCCGAAGGAAATGGACGACCTCATGTTTGCCTGGCGCGTCGCCAAGTTCGTCAAGTCCAACGCCATCGTGTTCTGCGGCGGCGGCATGACGCTGGGCGTGGGCGCCGGCCAGATGAGCCGCGTGGATTCCGCACGCATCGCCAGCATCAAGGCGCAGAACGCGGGCCTGACGCTGGCCGGTTCGGCCGTGGCATCGGATGCGTTCTTCCCGTTCCGCGACGGCCTGGACGTGGTGGTCGATGCGGGCGCCTCGTGCGTGATCCAGCCGGGCGGCTCGGTGCGCGACGATGAAGTGATCGCCGCCGCCGACGAGCGCAACGTGGCAATGATCTTCACGGGCACCCGCCACTTCCGCCACTAAACGCTCACGAAACAGCACCGTCCGCGCGACGGATAGACGGGGCAAGGCGTAAACTGGCGCCTTGCCCCGTTTCCATTTCTGCCTACATCCTTCATGCGCATCCTCGGCATCGACCCCGGCCTTCGCACCACGGGTTTCGGCGTGCTCGAACGGCACGGCCACAAGCTCGTCTACGTGGCCTCGGGCACGATCAAGAGCAACGGCAATGCCGACCTGCCCAGTCGCCTGAAGACGCTGTACGACGGCGTCTCTGAACTGGTGAGCACATACCAGCCGGACTGCGCTTCCATCGAAAAGGTGTTCGTCAACGTCAACCCGCAATCGACGCTGCTGCTGGGCCAGGCCCGCGGCGCGGTGATCTGCGGCCTGATGAGCGGCAACCTGCCGGTGTTCGAATACACCGCGCTGCAACTGAAGCAGGCCGTGGTCGGCTACGGCCGCGCCAACAAGGACCAGGTGCAGGCGATGGTCGTACGCCTGCTCAATCTGGAAGGCAAACCCGGCTCGGATGCGTCCGACGCGCTGGGCGTCGCGATCTGCCATGCACACGGTGGCGAAACGCTGGCCGCCATGGCCGGACTGGCCCCGCAGCTTGCGCAAAGAGGATTGCGCGTGCGTCGCGGGCGTCTGGTGGGCTGAAACTCCACGCACCGCGACAGCGTCCGCATTACCCCTCCCCCAATCGGTTAAACCCAACGCTTTACATGCCTCCGGCTGAAGGCAGACACGCGCCAAACCGATCTCTGCGCGTCAAAACAATTCAAATTCATTTGAATCTGAATTAATCAAATCGCTACATCCGATTTTCTATACAGAAAATCTCGTACCCGGCACCTGCCTGAACTAGAGTGCAGCAAGATCGGCCACGACCCAGCGCAACCAGCCGGCTGGGCGTCCACCGTCGATTGAGTTGATTTGGGCGCAAGACCCAACAGAAGCCCCCCGTCTTTGCAGTCACCGTCGTCATCAATAGCGCTCCCGCAAAGTGCTGGATGGCGGAATGCATCTTCCATTCAGACGGCAGAACCATTGGAGGCGATCTTGGAAACCACTGTTTTCGAATGGTTGTCCACCGGTGTGCGCTGGCTTCATGTCATTGCCGGAATCGCGTGGCTTGGCGCTTCATTCTATTTCCAGGGTCTGGCCAGAAGACTCAGGCAACGGGCAACCAGACCGTCGGGCGCGGAGGCTGACGTCTGGGAGGTGCACGGCTTCGGGTTCTTCCAGGTCGTCCACTATCTGGTCCCGCCCCCCTCCATGCCGCCGGCCGAAGAGTTGGTCTGGTATCGGTGGCAGGCCAACACAACCTGGCTCTCCGGCTTCGCACTGCTCTCGCTGGTCTACTACCTGAAGCCCGAGCTTTACCTGATTGCTCCGGCCGTCCTCAACATGCCGGCATGGGCGGCCATCGCAGCATCGGTTCTGGGTCTGTGCGCCGCCTGGATTGCGTACGACACGCTCTGCCGTTCCGTCCTTTCGCGAAACGGGGCCATGCTCCACTGCTCGGCCTTCCTGCTCTTCGTCGCCTGCGCGTACGCAGCGAGCCGGCTGTTCTCCCCACGCGGCGCATTCATGCAGATCGGGGCCACCATGGGCACCATCATGCTGGCCAATGTCTTCTTCTTCATCATCCCGAGCCTGCGCAAGCTGGTTGCGGACATCCCGGCACGCAAGAGCCCGGATGCGGCGGTGCTGGAACAGTATCGGCAACGCTCGCTACACAACAACTATCTCTCGTTGCCTGTCATCTTCGTCATGATCGGCAATCATTTTCCGCTGGCCTTTGCCACGCCCTATGCCTGGTTGATCGTCTCGCTCATCGTGCTGATCGGTGCGGCGATCCGACATTTCTTCAACACGATGCACAAGACCAAACGCAAGCTGATCTGGCCCTGGTGTGCGGCCGCATTGCTCTTTGGCTGCGTCATCGCTCTCAGCGAGTTGGGTCGGCAGAAGCCGGTACCGACGATCGCGGCGGTTACCACCGTAAGCGCGGTACACATGGCCGATGTCCAACAGGTCGTCAACGCCCGGTGCGTCTTGTGCCACAGCAGAGAACCCGTGTGGCCCGACCTTGCCGCGCCGCCGAAAGGTGTCGTGCTCGAAACGGTCGAGGATCTTCGCAACCACGCGGCCGATATCAACCGGCAAGCCGTCTTAAGCCATGCGATGCCGCCCGCAAACCTGACCGCGATCACCGATGCCGAACGCGAGCGCCTCGGCCTGTGGTTCCGAGACGGCGCGCGCATCAACTAGGCGCGGCCATGCCTTGCCTGCCATGAACCGCGCCTACCGCGAATCACGATGCGCACATGAAGCCTTCCCGTTTTGAGTTCGCCGCACCGCGATCCCTGGATGAGGCGCTCGTATTGCTCGCAAGCGTCGATGGCGCCAAGGTGCTGGCCGGCGGGCAAAGCCTCTTGCCGATGCTGAACATGCGATCGATCGCGCCAAGTATGCTCATCGATCTTCAGCACATCGCTTCGCTGAAGACCGTCACGGCTGCCGATAACACCCTGGTGATCGGCGCGATGGTACGTCAGCGCGATTGCGAACGCGACGAAGCCATCGCCCGCCTCAACCCGCTATTGCCTGCCGTGCTTCGGCACGTCGGCTCGGTCGCCATCCGCAATCGCGGCACGGTTGTCGGCAGCCTGTGTCAGGCCGACGCCGCAGCGGAACTGCCGCTCCTGCTGACGCTGCTCGATGGCGCGGTTGTCGCGCGGTCCGTCTGCGAAACTCGCCAGCTCAGCGCAAGGCAACTCTTCGTCGCTAATGGAATCACCTCCGTCAGGCGGGACGAGATCGTCACCGAGGCGCGTTTTCCTGTGCTGGGGCAGCGAGCCGCCTGGGCGTTCAACGCGTTTTCACGTCGCAAGAACGATCGCGCCCTGTGCATGGTCGGCGCCTTGATCCAACACGATCGCGATGGCCGAGCCGTGGATGTCAGGCTGGCCGCAGCCGGAATTGCGTCCACGCCGATACGGCTCCCGCAAGCCGAGGCGGTTCTGATCGGGGGATTGCTTGATCAGCACAGGGCCACCGAAGCCGGCCGGGCGGCCGAAGCCAGCGTGACGGTCGGCGACGATTTCAGGGCGAGTTCTTCGTATCGTCGGCGTCTTGTTCAGGTGCTCGTCCAGCGCACCGTGACACAGGCGCTGGAACGTCTCGAGCGGATGCAATCATGACGCGCAGCAAACTCACTCCGGAACCCGATGAGCCGCAGGCTCACCTGTCGTTGATCGTCAACGGGCAGATCGTGGAGCGCACCGTGCCCGTTCGCATGCTTTTGTCGGATTTCTTGCGGCACGAACTCGGGCTGACCGGAACACATGTCGGCTGCGAGCAAGGGCATTGCGGCTGTTGCACCGTGCAGATCGACGGGCGGGCGGCACGCTCGTGCCTGACGCTCGCTGTGCAGGCGGCCGGGGCCAGCGTTCGCACCATCGAGTCAGTCGCCGATGCTGATGGCGGGCTTCACCCGTTCCAGCAGGCACTTCTGGATTGCCACGCTTTGCAGTGCGGATTCTGCACGCCTGGCATTGTGATGAGCGTGCTCGGCTATCTCAAAGACATCGCACCGTCCAACCTGCCGCTCTCCGACGAAGCCCTGCATGAAGCCATATCAGGCCATCTGTGCCGTTGCACCGGATATGTGCCGATCATGCAGGCCGTCCACAGAGCGGCACAGCACGCCAATACGGAAGCGGTCAATCAGTTGGAGGCAACGGATGCCCACACGGCACCTCGGCAACCGGAGTCAGCGCGCTAACGCTGACACATTGCTGCGCGGAGAAGGACGCTTTGTCGACGACATCCCGCTCTCCGCCCCGCTGTACGCCGCGTTTGTGCGAAGCCCGCACGCGCGGGCACGCATTCGGTCTATCGACGTACGCGCCGCCAAGGCGCACCCAGGCGTATGGGCGGTCTACACGGCTGCGGACATCGGCGCGCTGGATATGGAATTTCCGATACTGATCCCGCATCCCATGATCGTCGGTGGACGCACGCAGCGCCCGCTTGCGCGTGATGACGTGTTCTACGTCGGGCAAACCGTGGCCATGATCGTCGCGACCAGCCGTTACATTGCGGAAGATGCGGCCGCATGTGTCGATGTCGACTATGAACCGCTTACCGTCGAGGTTGATCTGCGCGCCGCCGCGGCACCAGGCGCGCCGCTCGTCCATGCCGATGTGGCCGGCAACATCGGGGCACACTTCCTGCAGACTGCGGGGGACCTCCCGGCCGCCATAGCGCGCGCCGAGCACGTCACCCGTATCTGCGTCTGCGTCGAACGATCGACCGCAGCACCATTGGAGCCCCGCGCGGTCGCAGCGGCGTTCGACAACCGCACCGGCGAGCTGACCGTTTGGGATACGACACAGGCTCCGATTGCGGTGCGCAGCGGTCTCGCCTCCTTCTTGAATATCGACGAACACAAGTTGCGCGTCATCGCGCCGAACGTCGGCGGGGGCTTCGGTCAGAAGCTGCTCTTCTTTTATCCGGACGAAGTGCTGGTGCCGTTCGCGGCAATGCAGCTCGGGCGGCCGGTAAAGTTTGTCGAGGATCGGCGAGAGAATTTCATCGGTTCCACTCAGGAGCGCGGGCAACTCCACGAATTGACGCTGTACGCCATGCGGGATGGAGAGGTCGTTGGTTTGCACGATACGTTCCTGCATGACAGCGGGGCGTTCATGCCGTACGGCATCATCGTTGCGCACGTTTCGGCAACGTCCATCGCAGGGCCGTATCGCATCCCCAATCTTCATGTCGAGTTCAAGTCGATCTACACGCCGACGGTTCCGGTAACGCCCTACCGCGGATGCGGGAGACCCCACGCCTGTTTCGCCATCGAACGTGCCATGGACCAGCTCGCGGAAGAATTGGGGCTGGATCGTTTTGAAATCAGACGCCGGAATCTGGTTTCCGACAACGAATTTCCGTATCGCCGGGACGGACTGATTTTTCAGGACGGTGCCCCGGTCGAACTCGACAGCGGCCAATACCATCGCGCACTGCAGACGGTTCGCGACAGACTGGACCTGCCGCGATTCCAAATCGAGCAGGCAGCGGCAAGGGCGCATGGGCGTTGTCTCGGGCTTGGACTTGCCTTTTATGTGGAAGGCACCGGCCTTGGCCCCTACGAAGGTGCGGCGGCGCGAATCCATCCGATTACCGGCAAGATTCACCTCGTGGTCGGGGTCACCTCTCAGGGCCAGGGGCATGAGACGGCGTTTGCCCAGATCGTTGCAGACCAGATGGGAGTCGGCCTGGGCGACATCCTCTTTGTCCAGGGCGACACGCGGGCCTTTGACTGGGGGGTCGGCAC
Organism: Ralstonia sp. Ralssp135; assembly: GCF_047304345.1. Taxonomy (NCBI): domain Bacteria; kingdom Pseudomonadati; phylum Pseudomonadota; class Betaproteobacteria; order Burkholderiales; family Burkholderiaceae; genus Ralstonia; species Ralstonia sp. Ralssp135. The sequence goes on along the minus strand of NZ_JBGLYZ010000020.1, from coordinate 65,808 downwards.
CTACGCCAGCCGCGCCGCAGTCGTCGCAGGAAACGCAGTCTATGCGGCGGCGAAAAGCCTGCGCGCGCGGACAATCGATGCCGCTGCCAGAATGTTCGGCGTTCCACCCGCACAAGTCGTGCTACGCAACGGCCACGCGTGGAGCGCGGATGGCCAGCAATCCGCGTCGCTGGCGACCGTAGCGACCATGGCTAATCCGCTGCGCTATGCGTTCAACGATGCGGCAAAAGCCGCCACGCAGTTTGCCGCTACCTATGCCGCGGGGGGCGGCCCTGCCCTGGCTGCGGGCCAACAGCCGGGTCTCGAAGTTCGCGAGTTCTTCAGCCCGAAGCAGGCGACGTGGGGTTACGGCGTACATGCCGCCGTCGTTGAGATCGACATCGAACTCGGCCATGTCGAGATTCTCCGTTACATCACCGTTCACGACTGCGGCACCATGATCAATCCCGCGATCGTGGAAGGCCAGGTGATGGGCGGTATCGCGCAGGGCCTGGGAGGCGCGCTCTATGAGCGCATCGAGTACGACGCGTTGGGCAGGCCGCAGAACGCAAACTATGCGGAATTCTTGATGCCATACGCATCTGAAATGCCGGCGATCGAGTTGGTGCACATGGAGACCCCCTCCCCGCTGAATCCATTGGGCACCAAAGGCGTTGGGGAAGCGGGAGGTATTGCGGTGGGTGCCGCCTTGGCGTCCGCCATCCAGGATGCGGTCGCCCACCTTGGGGCCGCCAAATTCCATCAGCTACCGATCACACCGGAGATGATCTGTCGTGCGGTCGCCGCGCCCATTGCACCCGTTGCACCGGGACAAGCACAGGCCGGATCGTCTTGGGTGCGGTGAGGCGACTCGACAGCAATCGTCAAGGTACGCGCTGGCGCAGGGCGACATAGGCGCCTACCATGCCGGGAGTCCGTTTTCAGGAGCCCCCGATGCCGCACCGCCTCGTCCTGTTGAGCTCATTGATCTTGAGCACCGCCGTCGCACTTTCCGCCTGCCGGTTGGAATACAACCACGGCGGCGACAACGGAGGCGGCAACACCATGCCCATCGCCACCGTTCAGGTGATCGGCCATCGCGGTGCACCGGCATTGCGCCCCGAGCACACGCTGGCGTCTTACCAGAAGGCCATCGACGACGGCGCCGACATCATCGAGCCAGATATCGTTTCGACCAAAGACGGCGTGCTGGTTGCGCGCCACGAAAACGAGATCTCCGGCACGACCAACGTGGCCGACGTGGCCGCATTTGCCGGCCGCCGGACCACCAAGACCATCGACGGCACAAGCATCACCGGCTGGTTCACGGAAGACTTCACGCTGGGCGAACTCAAGACGTTGCGTGCGCGGGAACGCATTCCCAGCATCCGCCCGGACAACACCGTCTACAACGATCAGTTCGACATCCCCACGCTCGACGAGATCATCGCGCTGGCGCGTGACCAATCCGCCAAGCTCGGCCGCAACATCGGCATCTATCCGGAGACGAAACACCCGACGTACTTCCAGTCGATCGGCCTGCCGCTGGAAGACAGGTTGATCGACGGCCTGCGCCGTGACGCCTTCACGGCCAGCCGCACGACGGTCTACATCCAGTCGTTCGAAGTGGCCAATCTCAAGGCCATTCGGAACAAGATCGGCAGCAGCCAGCCGAACTGGAAGCTCGTGCAGCTGATGGGCACATCCAGCCGGCAACCCTACGACTTTGTGGTCGCCAAAGACAGCCGCACCTTCGGCGACATGATGACCAGCCAGGGGATGCGCGACATTGCCGCATACGCTAACGGTGTCGGCCCGGACAAAAGCAGCATCATGGGCCTCGACGCGAACGGCCGACTCACCGATCCGACCGACCTGATCCGCAACGCGCACAACGCCGGGCTGCTCGTCCATCCGTACACATTCCGACCAGAGAACACCTTTTTGCCGCCGTCGCTGCGCAGCGGTGCGGACAACACGCGCAACGTCAACGGCTCGATTACGGAGATCCAGACATTCCTGCGCGCGGGCGTTGACGGCTTCTTCACCGACGATCCTGCCGTCGGGCGGCAAGCCGTGTCGACCTTCAAACGCTAGTCTTCGCGCATCGGAACCGTAGCGAGCGGCCGAGCCTGGATCGGGCTGCGCAGTAGGTTTCGGCTACACTGCGTCCCGTTTTGGAGGAGGAACCCCACCCATGATCGGACGCATCGCCGGGACGCTGATCGAAAAGAACCCGCCGCACCTGCTGGTCGATTGCCACGGCGTCGGCTATGAGATCGACGTGCCGATGAGCACGTTCTACAACCTCCCCGCCACCGGCGAGAAGGTCGTCCTGCTCACCCAGCAGATCGTGCGCGAGGATGCGCACCTGCTCTACGGTTTCGGCACCGCCGCCGAGCGCGAAACCTTCCGCCAGCTCATCAAGATTTCAGGCATCGGCGCCCGCATCGCGCTGGCGGTGTTGTCGGGCATGTCGGTGGCCGAACTCGCGCAAGCCGTCACGCTGCAGGAAGCCGGGCGGCTGACGCGCATCCCGGGGATCGGCAAGAAGACGGCCGAGCGTCTGCTGCTCGAACTCAAGGGCAAGCTCGGCGCCGACCTGGGTGCGGTGCCCGGCGGCCCGGCCGTCTCGGACGACGCGGTCGACGTGCTCAACGCCCTGCTGGCGCTGGGGTACTCCGACAAGGAAGCGGCGCTCGCCATCAAGCAAGTGCCGGCCGGCACGGGCGTCTCCGAAGGCATCAAGCTGGCGCTCAAGGCGCTCTCCAAGGGCTGACGCCCGAGGCGCGGCGAAACGGTAGAATGGCCTGCTCGCGCCGTCCCGGCGCCGTCTGCCCGTCATGATCGAAACCGACAAGCTCGCCGCCAAGGCTGTCTCTGCTGAGCGCATCATCTCAGCCTCCCCCGCCTCCCCCAACGAGGAGGCGTTCGAGCGCGCGCTGCGCCCTAAGTTGCTCGACGAATACGTCGGCCAGGAAAAGGTGCGCGGCCAGCTCGACATCTTCATGACCGCGGCCAAGAACCGCAGGGAAGCGCTGGACCACGTGCTGCTGTTCGGCCCGCCTGGCCTGGGCAAGACGACGCTGGCGCACATCATTGCGCGCGAGATGGGTGTCAACCTGCGCCAGACTTCCGGCCCGGTGCTGGAGCGCCCGGGTGACCTGGCCGCGCTGCTCACGAACCTCGAAGCCAACGACGTCCTCTTCATCGACGAGATTCACCGGCTCTCGCCCGTGGTGGAGGAAATCCTGTACCCGGCGCTGGAGGACTACCAGATCGACATCATGATCGGCGAGGGCCCGGCGGCGCGCTCGGTCAAGCTCGATCTGCAGCCGTTCACGCTGGTGGGCGCCACCACCCGCGCCGGCATGCTGACCAATCCGCTGCGCGACCGTTTCGGTATCGTTGCGCGGCTGGAGTTTTATACGCCCGCCGAGCTGGCGAAGATCGTCATGCGCTCGTCGGGCCTGCTGAACGCTCACATCGTGGACGAAGGCGCGCTGGAAATCGCCAAGCGCTCACGCGGCACGCCGCGTATCGCCAACCGCCTGCTGCGCCGCGTGCGCGACTATGCCGAGGTGAAGGCCGACGGCGTCATCACCCGCGAGGTGGCCGACGCCGCGCTGGCAATGCTCGACGTGGATGCGGTCGGCTTTGACCTGATGGATCGCAGGCTGCTCGAAGCGATCCTGCACAAGTTCAATGGCGGCCCGGTCGGCATCGACAATCTGGCGGCTGCCATCGGCGAGGAGCGCGACACGATCGAGGACGTGCTTGAGCCCTACCTGATCCAGCAAGGCTACCTGCAGCGCACCCCACGTGGTCGTATCGCCACGGCTTCGGCGTACCAGCACTTCGGGCTGGGCGCCCCCAAGAGCGGCCCCGTACGCGATCTTTGGGAAGACAACCAATAAACGCCCACCCGGGCCGCCCCGACATGTCCGCCGCCCCGCATCACCCGAACCGCACGTTCCGCTACTACGACTTCGTCATGGCAGCCTTTGTCACGGTGCTGCTGTGCTCGAACCTGATCGGCGCGGCCAAGGCGGCGCAGATCACACTGCCGATCATCGGGCCGGTCACGTTTGGCGCCGGCGTGCTCTTCTTCCCAATCTCGTACATCTTTGGCGACATCCTCACCGAGGTGTACGGCTACGGGCGCGACCGGCGCGTGGTGTGGGCGGGCTTTGCCGCACTGATCTTCGCGTCGTTCATGTCGCTGGTCGTGCTGGCGCTACCAGTAGCGCCATTCATGGCGGAGTACCAGAAGAGCCTGAACGACGTGTTCGGCAACACGCCCCGCATCGTCGCCGGGTCGCTCATCGCGTTCTGGTGCGGCAGCTTTGCCAACAGCTACACGCTGGCGAAGATGAAGATCGCTACAGAGGGGAAATGGCTGTGGGCCCGGCTTATCGGGTCCACGGTGGTGGGCGAGGCAGTGGATTCTTCGCTGTTCTACGTGATCGCCTTCTACGGGATCTGGCCCCACCAGCAGGTGCTTCGCGTGGCCATCGCACAATACATCCTCAAGACCGGCTGGGAGGTCGTGGCAACGCCCCTCACCTACCGGGTCGTCGCCTTCCTCAAACGCGTCGAGCACGAAGACTACTACGACCGCGACACCGACTTCACGCCGTTCCGGCTGAAGGTTTAAGGAACGCGGCGGTCCACCTCGTCGAGCACCAGCAAATCCAGGTGCGCGACATCCCCCCATTGCAGTACGGTCAGTTGATGACCATCGGAAGAGAGCCGGTTGATGCTCGCGTTGCGCAGCTCATGCTGACGCGGCTCGGTGAGCGTCATGGCGTTGGCCTGGCGATACAGGCAATCGAGCACGCCGCCGTGGCTGACCAGCGCGATGCGCTCGCCGGGGTGGCGACGGATCAGGCGAAGCGCGGTCTCGACTGCACGTTCGTGGAATTCAGTCAGCGTCTCGCCGCCAGGTGGGGCGAACTCGGGCACGCGGTTTTGCCAGGCATCAAAGTCGGCTGGATGCTGTGCGGCGACTTCAGCATAGGTCAGGCCTTCAAACTCGCCGTAGCAGCGCTCGCGCAAACCGGCGTCGTCGCGCACGGTCACACCCACTTCATCTGCCAGCGCCTGCGCCGTCTGCCTGGCGCGCGACAGATCGCTCGCATAGACCGCATCGAACCGCTCGCGAGCCAACGCCTTGCCCAGCTGCGCCGCTTGCTCCAGCCCTTGCGTGTTCAGCGGCACGTCGAGCTGGCCTTGCAGACGGCGTTCACGGTTCCAGTCGGTCTCGCCGTGGCGGATGAGCACGATGTGGGTGATCTGCGGCATCGGCAGAGGGACAGCGGCGGCGCGTGGCATCACAGGGTTCCCGAACGAATCAGACAGATTTGGCCGCTTCCGGCGCGGCCGCTTTTGCGGCGGACGGAGCGGCTTGCGGCGCGACCTGCAGCCAGAATGTGACTGGACCATCGTTGACCAGCGACACCTTCATGTCGGCGCCAAACTCGCCGGTGGCCACGATGGGGTGCTGCGCACGGGCGCGCGCCACGAAGTGTTCGTACAGGCGGCGGCCATCTTCCGGCGCAGCAGCGGGCGTGAAGCTCGGCCGCGTGCCGGACTTGGTATCGGCCGCCAGCGTGAACTGCGATACCACCAGCAAGCCACCGGCCTGCCCGTTGCCGTCGATGTTGCGCACGGGCAGGTTCATCTTGCCCTGCGCGTCGGAGAACACGCGGTAGTTGAGCAGCTTCTCCAGCAGACGATCGGCCTCGGCGGTGGTGTCACCGCGTTCGGCACAGACAAGCGCGAGCAGGCCCGGGCCGATCTCCCCGACAACGCGGCCGTCCACCCGGACAGCCGCTTCAGATACACGCTGGATCAGTCCAATCACTTCAGCACCACGCGCGCGAAGCGACGCTTGCCGACCTGCATCACGAAGGTGCCGGCATCCACCTTCAGGCCCTTATCGCTGACGACGGTGCCGTCGATCTTCACGCCGCCCTGCTCGATATTGCGGTTGGCGTCCGACGTGGACGGGCAGAGGCCAGCCTGCTTGAGCAGTTGCGCAATGCCCAGCGGCGCGCCCGCCAGCTCGATCTGCGGAATATCGTCCGGCACACCGCCGCGTGCGCGGTGGTTGAAGTCTTCCAGCGCGCGCTCGGCGTCGGCCTGACTGTGGAAGCGCGCGACGATCTCCTGCGCCAGCAGCACCTTGCAGTCGCGCGGGTTGCGGCCCAGCGCGATCTCCGCCTTCATCATGTCGATCTCGGCCAGCGGGCGGAACGACAGCAGCGTGTAGTACGTCCACATCAGGTCGTCGGAGATGCTCATCAGCTTGCCGAACATCTCGTTCGGCGCCTCGCTGATACCGACGTAGTTGCCCTTCGACTTGGACATCTTCTCCACGCCGTCCAGGCCCACCAGCAACGGCATGGTCAAGATGCACTGCGGCTCCTGGCCGTATTCCTTCTGCAGTTCGCGACCGACCAGCAGGTTGAATTTCTGATCGGTGCCGCCGAGTTCCAGGTCGGACTTGAGCGCGACCGAGTCGTAGCCCTGCATCAGCGGGTAAAGGAATTCGTGCACCGAAATCGGCACGCCGGCCTTGTAGCGCTTGGTGAAGTCGTCACGCTCCATCATGCGGGCGACGGTGTACTTGGCGGCAAGCTGGATGATGCCGCGCGCGCCCAGCGGGTCGCACCATTCGCTGTTGTAGCGAATTTCAGTCTTGCTCGGATCCAGCACCATGCTGGCCTGGCGGTAGTAAGTCTGCGCGTTGGCCTCGATCTGCTCGCGCGTGAGCGGCGGGCGCGTGGCATTGCGACCAGACGGGTCACCGATCGTCGAGGTGAAATCGCCAATCAGGAAAATCACCTGATGCCCCAGGTCCTGCAACTGGCGCATCTTGTTGAGCACCACGGTGTGGCCGATGTGAATGTCAGGCGCCGTCGGGTCCAGGCCCAGCTTGATGCGCAGCGGCACGCCAGTCGCGGCGCTCTTGGCCAGCTTCTGCTCCCATTCGGCAGCAATCAACAGTTCGTCGCAGCCGCGCAGCGACACTTCCATTGCGTGCGCCACCTCCGGGGTAATCGGATACCTGGGTTTGGCCGGCGTGGCGTTATCGGAGGCGGCGGAAGTGTCAGGTGCAGTCATGGCAAAAAGAAAGGTCACCGCGCCGCACATGGAAAACGGCGCGAACGAATCAACAATCGGGGAAACGGTGCGTGCACGATGGCCGACATCGATTGAAACGTGCCGGCCGCGCAATCCCGGGATTTTACCGTGATGTGTCCGTTTGGCCCGCCATTGCGCTGGTAAGCTGTCGCGCATGAGCCACCCCAACCACACCGCACTCCCCAGCAACCGCTACATCGGCTTGATGTCGGGCACCAGCCTGGACGGCGTCGATGGCGTGCTGGCGGACTTTTCCGGCGAACACCCGGCCGTCCTCGCCGACGCCTACGTGCCCTTCTCGCCCGAGCTACGCCAGCGCTTTCTTGACCTGCAACACGCCGGCCCCGACGAGATCCATCGCGAGGCCCTGGCCGCCAATGCACTGGCCATGGTCTACGCCGACTGCGTTGCCCAACTGCTTGCTGCCGCCGGCTTGGCCGCCCGCGACGTACAAGCCATCGGCGCCCATGGGCAGACGATTCGCCACCAGCCCGGCACGCACGATGGCCTCGGCTACACGCGCCAAACCCAGCACCCGGCGGTGTTGGCTGAGCGTACTGGCATCGACGTCATTGCCGATTTCCGCAGCCGCGACATCGCCGCCGGCGGCCAGGGCGCGCCCCTGGTACCGGCACTGCACCGCGCGCTGTTCGGCCTGCCTGATGCATGGCGCGTGGTCTGCAACATCGGAGGCATCGCCAACCTCACCGTCTTGCCGCCGCAGGCTTCCGACGCACGCGACGCCGTACTCGGCTTCGACTGCGGCCCCGGCAACGCGCTGATGGACTACTGGGTTCACAGCCACCGCGATACCCGCTACGACGCCGACGGCGCCTGGGCCCGCACCGGGCGCATCGACGAAACGCTCCTCGCACGTCTGAAGGCCGAGCCGTTCTTTGCAGCGCCGCCACCCAAGAGCACCGGCCGCGACCTGTTCAACCCGGCGTGGCTGCAACAAACTCTCGGCGATGCGTTGAACACCGCCCGCCCCGAAGATGTTCAAGCGACGCTGCTCGCCCTCACCGCCGACACCATCACCGATGCTATGCGTGCCCATGCGCCGCAGGCCACGTCACTGCTGGTCTGCGGTGGCGGCGCCCGCAATGGTGCGCTCATGGCACGTATCGCGCAGCAATTGCCGGGCGTGCGAGTCGCTCCGACAGATGAGTTTGGCGTGCCCGCGCATCAGGTGGAGGCGCTCGCTTTCGCATGGCTCGCGCGCCAGTGCGTGCTCCGCGCCCACGGCAATCTGCACACCGCGACCGGCGCATTGGGCGGTCGCATCCTTGGCGCGATCTACCCCGCTTGAGCACACAATCTGCAGGCAACAAAAAAGCGCACCGAAGTGCGCTTTTTCTTTTACAGCGATGCGGCGTCAGACCGAGAACGACGAGCCGCAACCACACGTGGTCGAAGCATTGGGGTTCTTGATGACGAACTGCGCGCCGTTGATGTCTTCCTTGTAGTCGATCTCGGCGCCCACCAGGTACTGGTAGCTCATCGAGTCGATCAAGAGCGAGACGCCATTCTTGGTCATGGTCGTATCGTCTTCGTTAGTCTCTTCGTCAAAGGTGAAGCCGTACTGGAAGCCCGAGCACCCGCCGCCTTGCACGAATACGCGCAGCTTCAACTCCGGGTTGCCTTCTTCTTCAATCAGTTGCTTGACCTTGTCCGCAGCGCTGTCGGTAAAGACCAGCGGAGCCGGAACCTCGTTCACATCGGGCGTGGCTGCCTGGGCGACTGCGTTCATGAAAATCTCCTGTGGGAACGTCTGAAACTTGCCTGTATTTTAAGCGCAAGCTGCAAATCGTGCCGAAGCCCCGCGTTTCAAGTGGGCATTGTGCGGTGCGCCAGCAACGGCCAGCGCGCGATGTGATCAATCCTGATTGGATGCCAGCTTCAGATTGGGCAGCAACTTCACATCGCCAGGCGCCGCGTGCATCAACGTGCCCATGACGACGGCGCCTTGGTGCATTTCCAACGCCGCATATTGCACGTTGCCCTCAATACGCGCCTTCGGCTGCAACTCAAGCAGCTCCGCTACATGCACGGGGCCAACCACAGTGCCGTTCAGGATCAGGTGCCCGACGTGCACCTCGCCCTCGACGCGTGCGCTATCGGTAATCACCAGCATGCTGGGCTTGTCCGGATCGCCGTAGATGTTGCCGCTAATCTCGCCGTCGATCCGCAGACCGCCCGAGAAGCGCAGATTCCCTTCCAGTTTGGTGTGAGCCCCCAGCAGCGTTTCAATCGCCAGCCCTTTCTTTTTGCCAAACAGCATCGTCGACTCCTCTGTGTACGGATCCTCGACAGGACAATGCCCGTCAGATGGAAAAACTCTGGCTCGCTTTGATCTTGCCGTTCTGCAGCACTTTCACCATCACCGATTGCACCGTGGTGCCGGGAGGCACGTCTACCCAGCCCTCAAGGCGCTGGTAGTGCGTGAGCTTGACGCGGGCGCTGGTAACGGGTGATCCGCTGGCCGCCATTCCCGGGAAATCGATCGTAGCAGCTTTGCCACCCTGCACCACGTTCAGCGTGAGCGCCAGTTGCCCCTCGAATTCGGAGACCGGCGCGAACGCCTTTCCGCCGCCTTGCATCAGCAGAACGCGGAACCGCATGCGTGTCGGCTGCGCTTCGTCCGGCGCGATGCGGAAGCTGCGCACATAAATACCGGCGGAATTGGTAGGTGCGGGCAACAGGCTGTCAAAGAAGGCTAGGTCCTCTTTCAACTGCGCGTTTTCGGTTTCCAGCGCCTTGAGTTGCTCAGCCATCTGCGCTTGCGCGCCTTCGGCAATACCCAGCCGGGCATCCACGGTGCCGGCGGATGCAGACAACTTGTCTCGCTCGGCCTGCACGGCGGCCAACTTGGCGGTCAGCTCGCGGTTCATAGCGCGCAAATCGGCGTCGTGCGGCCCCGTCAGGCGGCGCCCTTCTTCGAAGGCCCACAGCGCCGCAGCCGCCGCAAGCCCAAATACCACGGCAATCAACAAAATCGTTACCGGCCAAGGCAGACGCGAACGCACCGTGACGTTCGGGGCGAGCACGGAAGCGCGACGCAACAAGCGACGCGCCTTCATGCGCGCGCCTCCCGACCCACCTTGCGGATCAGAATCGGATTAGGAGAAACAGCGGATTGCATCATACGGGCCGAACGCTAACGAAATGTGAATTGTAGTCTCGCGGACATGTCGGAGCTGTTGCAAAGGGTAAGCAAGGCGCCGGAAAGATCACACTGTTTGGTTCGAACCCTCAAAAACAAAAAACCACACCCGAGGGTGTGGTTCTTTGCTGAAGCAGCAGGAAGCGGATTAACGCTTCGAGAACTGCTTGGCGCGGCGGGCCTTGCGCAGACCGACCTTCTTACGCTCGACTTCACGTGCATCGCGCGTCACCAGACCGGCCTTCGACAGGGCGGGCTTGAGCGTTGCATCGTAATCGATCAGGGCGCGGGTGATGCCGTGACGCACGGCACCGGCTTGGCCGGTTTCACCGCCGCCGACCACGTTCACCTTGATGTCGAACGTAGCTGCGTGGTTGGTCAGTTCCAGCGGCTGACGCACGATCATCAGCGAGGTTTCACGAGCGAAGTACTCGTTGATGGCCTTGCCGTTGACGATGATGTCGCCCTTGCCGGACTTGATGAAGACACGTGCCACAGCGCTCTTGCGGCGGCCGGTGCCATAGTTCCAGTTTCCGATCATGGATTAGGCCCCTTAGATTTCCAGCGCTTTCGGCTGCTGAGCTTCGTGCGGATGCGAGCCTTCGGCGTAAACCTTCAGCTTCTTGATCATCGCGTAGCCCAGCGGACCCTTCGGCAACATGCCCTTCACAGCCTTCTCCAGGGCGCGGCCCGGGAAACGCTGCTGCATCTTGCCAAACGTCGTTTCGTAGATACCGCCCGGGTAACCCGAGTGGCGATAGTACTTCTTGTCGGTCGTCTTGGCGCCCGTCACACGCAGCTTGGCTGCGTTGATGACGATGATGAAATCGCCGGTATCGACGTGCGGAGTGAATTCGGGCTTGTGCTTGCCGCGCAGTCGGTGTGCCACTTCGCTGGCGACACGCCCGAGGACCTTGTCCGTCGCGTCAATCACGTACCAATCGCGCTTCACCTCATGGGGCTTTGCGGAAAAGGTCTTCATGATTTTTCCAAATATTGAGTCAGTGCCCGAGTGGACCCGTATCGCGCTGAGAACTTGCGTTCAAACTGCTCACGAACGGATCGTCTTGCGGACGCCTGCGCAACCCCATGCGAGGTCATCGCCGGCCCGCCTTCCCGCTTGTTGGTGCGGGCTCTCTAAATTTCTCTTTTCCGCGGGCAATCCGGAAAAGATTTCGATTGTACCCCGCACAGACTCCTTGACACAAGGAAAAAGGTGCGCATGGGTCCTGCAGACGAAAAAAAACCCAAGCCATCAAGCTTGGGTTTGAATCCACCAAAGGAGGAGGGTGGAGGAGACACCTGCTGATCGCTGACTTGGTGGGTTGCACCGCATCAGCCGATCCAATGGTGCAAATTATACCCATTTCTGGGGCACGCGCAAGGAAATTTGCACTACGAAATCGCATTTCGTAATGCGGAAAGAAAATCACGGGGCAATAAATGGCGATATCTATTTATAAATCAGAAACTTACACTCCTTCCGCACTCAGCCACCTGCTGTTCACTAGAGACATTCCTCGAATTTCGGCGCAATTTCGGTGCAAAAAGAATGGGTTGCACCTTTTCGCCCGGGTATCACTGTCAAGCCGCGTTCACCCTAGGGCGCCAACGCGCGCGAGGGCTGGTGGCTACAATGTGGCTTTTCGTCGGCGATGGTCGACCCTCTGCACAAGGATTGGACATGGATTGCACAGTGAGCTGGACTGGCCCGGATGGCATGGCCTTTTTGGCGGAAACCGGCAGCGGCCATCTCGTCACGATGGATGGCGCGCCCGACGGCGGCGGCCGCAACCTTGCACCGCGCCCAATGGAAATGGTCTTGCTGGGCACCGGTGGCTGCACCGCTTATGACGTGGTGCTGATCCTCAAGCGAGGCCGCCAGGACGTGCAAGGCTGCAGCGTCAAGCTGCATGCCGACCGCGCCGAGACCGACCCGAAGGTTTTCACGCGCATCCACTTCACCTTCACGGTGACGGGGCGCAACCTGAAGCGGGAAACGGTGGAACGGGCTGTGCAGCTTTCGCACGAGAAGTACTGCTCGGCGTCGATCATGCTGGCCAAGACGGCCGAGATCACGCACTCGCTGGAACTGGTGGATCTGGCCACGCAGCCGACGGCATCGGAATAAGACGCGAAGCGGACCGATAAGCCGGATTCTGTGCGCCGCATGGCCGAAGCCAGCGGCGTGACAACCATTCCTCTAGACCGGCTGTTGCCAGCCGGCTCAAGCTCCCTACCCGCAGACTCAGCGAGCCGCTTCATCGCCTGCTTACTTGGGATTGCTCCGGGTGGAGGTTACCGCGTTTCACCCTTCGCCCTGACCGAAGCCGGGGCGAAGACTCGTCTCTGTGGCCCTATTCCGCACGTCACCGTGGATGGTCATTAGCCATCACCCTGCTCTATGGAGTCCGGACTTTCCTCCCCTTCCACTCGCACGAGGCGGCGGAAGCAGCGGTTGTCTGATCCGCTTCGCGAGGCGCGAGTCTAGCACTGTTCGGGTATAAATCGCCGCCGACCCGGGCGAAAGACGGTCGTATCCAGATAGAAGCCGGCGTCCTCATTGGCATCGCACCAACCGGGGATGCCCATAACGGGCAACGGACGGAAATTGCTGGGCGCCAGATCGACGTGCAAAAGCATCTCTGCCAGCGCGGCATCGAGCGAGGGACGATCCGCTGGTAACGCAGCCACGTGCAGCGGCCAGGCATGCGCAGTGATCGACTTGTACGGTGCAACTAGCTTTTCCAGCAGCGCATGGCCGAACGGCAGAACGGCGCAGGTTGCGCCCCACGCTGCCCTGCCCTCGACGAACAAGCCGTGCCAATCGAACCCGGTCAGGCTTCGCTCCGGCGCCTCTTCGGTGTGCAGGAAGATCAGGGCGTTTTCGTCGAACAGCGTGGCGGCATCGCGGACGGTGCCGCGTGCCGCGCCAATTCCGTCCCGCGTAATCGCCCGCGCCTGGCGCGCATTGAGCGCCGCCTTGGCAAGCGGCCAATGCAGCCAGATCAGTGCGTTGAAGAAATCGTGGAGATTGTCCCGCGTCGGCACCCCGCCGGTGGCGGCGACGTGCGCTTCGTAAGCGGTACCGGCTGGCAGGGCATCTTGCGGGATGAAGCGCAAAACATGATCACCGGAGGTGCGGATTGCTTGCGCGGCCGGATGCGCGTTCAGTGCGTCTCGAAGATCGGCGCCGTCCTCAATCGCGCGCGCAATTGCGGCGCCGACCGCTGCCAGCGGTGCGAACGCCGGATGGCTCCAGTCGATCGCACGCAAACATTCAATCGCCAACTCAGACGGATTTCCAGCGCAGCATCTCGCCGCCGCGCAGTGGCACCAGCGTCTGCTCACCGAACGGGACTTCGGCGGGAAGCTGCCATTGCGAGCGCGTGAGCGTGAGCGTGCCGGCGTTGCGTGGCAGGCCATAGAAGTCCGGCCCGTGCAGGCTCGCAAAGCCTTCGAGCTTGTCGAGCGCGTTGGCGTCTTCAAAGGCCTCGGCATACAGCTCCATGGCGTGCAGCGCGGTGTAGCAGCCGGCGCAACCGCAGGCGTGTTCCTTCACACCCTTGGCGTGCGGCGCACTGTCAGTACCAAGGAAGAACCGCGGGTGGCCCGAGGTGGCGGCGGCCACCAGCGCCAGGCGGTGCGTTTCACGCTTGAGCACCGGCAGACAGTAGTAATGCGGGCGGATGCCGCCGACGAACAGCGCATTGCGGTTGTACAGCAAGTGATGCGCGGTGATGGTCGCGCCAACCGGGCCCTCCGCATCGCGCACGTATTCGGCAGCGTGCTTGGTCGTGATGTGCTCGAACACGACCTTCAGCGCCGGGAAGTCTCGGCGCAGCGGCAGCATCACCGTGTCGATGAAGACGGCCTCACGGTCGAAGATGTCGACGGTCGGGTCGGTCACTTCGCCGTGCACGAGCAGCGGCATGCCGACTTCCTGCATGGCTTCGAGCGTCTTGGCGCAGCGGCGCAGGTCGGTCACGCCAGCATCGCTGTTGGTGGTGGCGCCGGCCGGGTACAGCTTCACGCCGTGGATGAAACTGCTGGCGCGGGCCTCGCGAATGACGTCGGGCGAGGTGTTATCGGTCAGGTACAGCGTCATCAGCGGCTCGAACTGCGTGCCGGCTGGCAACGCGGCGAGAATACGCTCGCGGTAGGCGCGCGCCTGCGCAGTCGTGGTCACCGGTGGCTTGAGGTTGGGCATGATGATCGCCCGGCCGAACTGGCGTGCGGTATCGCCCACCACATCGGCGAGGGCATCGCCATCGCGCAGGTGCAGGTGCCAGTCATCGGGGCGGACGATCGTAAGAGTGTCGGTCATGGTGCGTGCAGAAACGGTCAGCAAAAACGTGAATCAGAGAATCAGGATGACGCGGTAGTCATTGACGTTGGTGCGCGTCGGGCCGGTAACGATCAGGTCATCGGCAGCGGCAAAGAAACCGTAGGCGTCGTGTGCGTCGAGCGCGGCGCGGGCGGCGATGCCCTTGGCGGCGGCGCGGGCGATGGAGTCGGGGTCAAGCAGCGCACCCGCATTGTCCTCCGATCCATCGATCCCGTCTGTATCGGCGGCGAGCGCATAGACATCATCCATGTCTTCGAGCGTGACGCCGAGCGAGAGCAGGAACTCCGCGCAGCGCCCGCCGCGGCCGCCGGTCAGGCCCGGTGGAATCGTCACCGTGCATTCGCCGCCGGAGATCAGTGCCACCGGCGCCACAAACGGCGTGCCGTGCTGTCGCACTTGGCGCGCCAGCGCCCCATATACCTGGGCGACCTCGCGCGCCTCGCCGGTCACCGTGTCGCCGAGGATGGCCGTGTGGATACCGCGCGCCGCAAAGACCTGCGCACCGGCCTGGAGGCTCTGTTGCGCGGTGGCAATGACGTGATTGGTCACGCGTGCAAAGCAGGCGTCGCCGGGCTTGGGCGTTTCGGCAATCTCGCCGCGTGCTCCACATTCCAGGTGTGCGCGCACGGTATCTGGCATCTGGGCGCCCCAGCGTTTCAGGATGCCAAGCGCATCGGCGTAGGTGCTTGTATCTGGCACGGTCGGGCCGCTCGCGATGGCGCTCGGGTCGTCGCCAGCCACGTCGGAAACAATCAGCGTTGTGGCCGGCGCGTGTGATGCGGCGGCAAGGCGCCCGCCTTGAATGCGCGACAGATGCTTGCGCACGATGTTCATGTCGGTAATGGGCGCACCGCAGCGCAGCAGCTCGCGCGTCACGGCTTTCAGATCGGACATCGGGATGCCCTCGGCAGGCAGCGACAGCAGGCTGGAGCCTCCGCCGGAGACGAGCACAATCAGGCGGTCGTTCTCGGTGAGCGCGCAGACGCGATCCAGGATTTCCTGCGCGGCTTGTTCGCCAGCCTCGTCCGGCACCGGGTGCCCTGCTTCAATGACGCGGATGTGCTCGGTCGGCAACCCATGCGCATAGCGCGTAACGACCAGTCCTTCGACCTGCGCGCGGCCGGCATAGGCTTGCTCGACAGCCAGCGCCATCGACGCAGCCGCCTTGCCGGCGCCAACCACCAGTGTTTTGCCGCCAGCATGCGGTGGCGGGAGGAAGTTTGCGACGATCTTGAGCGGATCGGCCGCGCCGACGGCGGCTGCGTAGCTCTCCAGCAAGAGGGCGCGGGCGGCGGTGCGGTCGAGCTTCATGGGAATGGCTTCCGGTTAAGGCAATCTGGAGGCGGTGGCGTGCGGCATGTGCGCAACGCCCGGCCCCCAGGCGCGGCGCCGTGAAGACGAAGGCGCTTGGCACCCCCGGCGGCCGGCAGGATAATGATCATTTTATTGCATCCGACTTTTCCCCCACCATGTGCCAGCTGCTGGGCATGAACTGCGCTGAACCGACCGATGTGACGTTCTCGTTCACGGGGTTCGCTGCGCGCGGTGGCGTGACCGACCACCATGCCGACGGCTTCGGCGTCGCCTTCTTCGAAGACAAGGCCTGCCGCCTGTTCATCGACAACCAGTCTGCCGGCACCTCGCCGGTAGCGGAGCTGGTCAAGCGCTACCCGATCAAGTCCAAGAACGTCATCTCGCACATCCGCAAGGCGACGCAGGGCACGGTGCGGCTGGAAAACTGCCACCCCTTCATGCGTGAGTTGTGGGGCAGGCACTGGATCTTTGCCCACAACGGCGACCTGAAGAACTTCTCGCCGTTCCTCTCGGGCGTCTATCAGCCCGTGGGCGATACCGACAGCGAGCTCGCCTTCTGTTTCATCATGCAGGCGCTGCGCAAGCGCTTTCCGGGTTCGCAGCCGCCGCTCAACGAGCTGTTCTACGCGCTTTCCGACATCACCAAGGAAATCACCCGCTACGGCGTGTTCAATTTCTTGCTGTGCAACGGGCAGGCCCAGTTCGCGCATTGCTCGACGCGGCTGTATTACATCGTGCGGCAGTGGCCGTTCTCGACGGCACATTTGATCGACGCCGACATGACAATCGACTTCGCCAAATACACGACGCCTGCCGACCGCGTGGCTGTCATCGCCACCGCGCCGCTCACCGACAACGAAGTCTGGACGCAATTCGTGCCGGGCGAGCTGCTGATGTTCGAATCGGGCCAGGCCACGATGGCCACCAAGGTGCCGATTCCGGAAGCCGTGCAGATCGCCAACGCAGCCAACACCGCCTGCACCTGACGCCGCATCGCCCATAAAAAAAGCCGCTCTCGAAAGAGCGGCTTTTTGCTGCCGGGAACCGTCGATCAATGCGACAGGATCTTCGACAGGAACTGCTTGGCACGGTCGGAACGAGCGTCGATGTTGCCGAAGAACTCTTCCTTCTCGCAGTCTTCAACGATGCAGCCCTGGTCCATGAAGATCACGCGGTTAGCAACCTTGCGAGCGAAGCCCATTTCGTGGGTCACGCACATCATGGTCATACCTTCCTTGGCCAGTTCCACCATCACGTCGAGCACTTCGTTGACCATTTCCGGGTCCAGCGCGGAGGTCGGCTCGTCGAACAGCATGCAGATCGGGTCCATCGACAGCGCGCGTGCGATTGCCACGCGCTGCTGCTGACCGCCCGACAGTTGGCCCGGGTACTTGGCAGCGTGCGCCTTCAGGCCCACGCGATCCAGATACTTCAGGCCCTTGGCCATGGCTTCCTCTTTCGAGCGGCCCAGCACCTTTTGCTGCGCGATCGTCAGATTCTCGGTAATCGACAAGTGCGGAAACAGCTCGAAGTTCTGGAACACCATGCCCACGCGCGAACGCAGCTTCGGCAGGTTCGTACCCTTGGCGCCCACCGAAGTGCCGTCAACGAAGATCTCGCCCTTCTGGAACGGTTCCAGCGCATTGACGGTCTTGATGAGCGTGGACTTGCCCGAACCCGACGGGCCGCACACCACCACCACTTCGCTCTTCTTCACGCTGGTGGTGCAGTCGGTCAGCACCTGGAAGCTGCCGTACCACTTGGAAACGTTCTTGATCTCGATCATTGGGTCACCTTCTTCTGAAGTCGCTTCACCAGCACGGAGGCGCCGAAGCAGATCACGAAATAGCACAAGCCGGCAAACAGCAGCAGCTCGACGATACGGCCGTCGCGCTCACCGATGTTGTATGCCTGCGTAAAGAAGTCCGACAGCGCGCTCACATACACCAGCGACGTATCCTGGAACAAGACGATGGCCTGGGTGAGCAACAGCGGAATCATGTTGCGGAATGCCTGCGGCAGGACTACCAAGCGCATGGCCTGGCCATACGTCATGCCCATCGCATAGGCCGCGAACATCTGCCCGCGCGACACGCTCTGGATACCGGCGCGGATGATCTCCGAGTAATACGCCGCTTCAAACAGCGCGAAAGCGACCAGCGCAGACATCATGCGCATGTCGGTCGCCGGCGACAGATCGAAGAGCTTCTGCAGCAACTGCGGCACGATCAGGAAAAACCACAACAGCACCATCACCAGCGGGATGGACCGGAAGAGGTTCACGTACGCCTGCCCGAACCACTGCAGCGGTTTGATGCCGGAGAGGCGCATCATCGCGAGCAGCGTGCCCCACACGATGCCGACCAGGATGGCCGTGCCCGTGATCTGGAGCGAGAGGACCATCCCCTCGCCGAGCACGCGCATGTTGTCGACGTTGATGGACGAGAAATCGAATTGATAAGCCATGAAGAGTCCTCGCCCGATTACTTGCCACCGATGAAGCCAGGCAGCCGGGAACGTGCTTCCACCCAGCGCATCAGGCCCATTACGGTCAGGTTGATCAGCATGTACATCAGCGTCACGGCGATGAACGATTCGTACGGCTGCGCGGTGTAGTCAACCAGCTGGCGACCCTGTGCGGCAAGCTCCAGCAAACCGATGGTCGACGCCACGGCCGAGTTCTTGAAGATATTCAGAAACTCCGACGTGAGCGGCGGCACGATGATGCGGAACGACATCGGCAGCATTACGTAGCGATACGTCTGCGCCAGCGTGAAGCCCATGGCCAGGCCGGCGTTGCGCTGCCCGCGCGGCAGCGAATTGATACCTGAGCGCACCTGCTCGCAGACACGCGCTGCGGTAAAGGTACCGAGACACAGCATCGCAGACAGGAACATCGCCGTGTTGGGGTTCATCTGCTTGATGTAGTCGCCACCCGGCACGAGTTCGGGCATGACGAAGTACCAGATGAAGAGCTGCACAATCAGCGGAATGTTGCGGAACAGCTCAACGTACGCTGCGGCCAGGCCCGACAGCCACTTGTTCGGCACCGTACGCAGCACGCCCAGCACGGAGCCGATGACGAGCGCAATGATCCAGGAAGACAAGCCAAGCACGACGGTGGTCTTCAACCCCGCCAGCAGCCAGTCCAGATAGGTCTGATTCTGGGCGGCCTCCGTAAAGAAGACGCCCCAGTTCCAGTGGTAATTCATGATGGTTCCCTCAAAAAGAAACGGAAGGGAGAAGACCTGTTAACCGGCCTTTGCCTTCCGTTTCGTGACGCTTGTATCAGGCCCGTTGAGGGAGCCGATCAGTCAAGAGCCTTGTCGTTCGGGTTCTTGATCAGCGCCTTCATGTCGTCCGACAGGGGGAACTCCATGTTCACGCCCTTGGGCGGAACCGGCTGTTCGAACCATTTCTTGTACTCGGCTGCGATCGAGCCGTCCTTCATCATGCCGGCGATGGTCTTGTCAGCCAGTGCCTTGAACGGCTTGTCGTCCTTGCGAACCATGCAGCCGTAGGCTTCGCGCGATTGCGGCTTGGCCACGACCACCCAGTCAGTCGGGCTCTTGGCCTTGGCGCGCTCGCCGTACAGGAGGGCGTCATCCATCATGAACGCAACAGCGCGACCCGATTCCAGCGTCAGGAACGACTGGCCGTGGTCCTTCGTGCTGATGATGTTCATGCCCATCTGCTTTTCATCGTTCATCTTGCGCAGCAGGCGTTCCGACGTCGTGCCGGCGGTGGTCACGACGTTCTTGCCCTTGAGCTGTGCCCAGTCGGTGATGCCCGAATCCTTCTTCACCATGATGCGCGTGCCGATGATGAAGATGGTGTTCGTGAACGATGCTTGCTTCTGGCGCTCGAGGTTGTTCGTGGTCGAGCCGCACTCCAGATCGATGGTGCCGTTCTGCAGCAGCGTGATGCGGTTTTGCGAAGTGACCGGGATCTCGTTGATCTTCAGATCCTTCAGGCCGAGCTGCTTCTTCACGTCCTCGGCAATCTTGGTGGCGACGTCGTACGAATAGCCGATCGTGCGGACACCGCCGACGTTGTAGCTGAACGGAATCGACGAATCACGCACGCCCAGCGTGATGGTGCCGGTGTCTTTGATCTTCTTGAGCGTACCAGTCAGCTCTTCTGCGTGGGCTGCGCTGCCGAATGTACCAACGGCGACACCAACGGCTGCAACCACGGTTGCCAGCTTGGCGAGGTTCATGAAAGTCTCCTTTTGACCATGAAAGAGAAAGACGGGACTGTACCAAAAAACGTTTGGCGACAGTATTGGTGTTGCCACTAAATCGTTGAATCCAACGGAGTTTTTCCTCTGGCGCGGACCCTGCCGCAACCGCGCTTTCCAGGCAACCGGATACCTTACGCTGTGCTTTTCCGAAAATCTGGAAAAGACGTGCAGCGCCAGACATGGCAACGCTCTGCAACATCGGCACGCATGCCAGATTGCTTGAGCGGATCACCGCCAATTGCTAAGGAAAACAAAGGGAAATAAAGCCCGCCCGATGTGCGCTCTCTGTCGCTTAACGAACCCGACTTGAGGATGGGAAGGACGACGATGATGCCATCGCCCTTCTCATGGTGCGGTACTCCGGAACGTTATGGTTCGTCCCATGAGCACCGGCTTTCTTCAACCGTCGCGCATGGCCGCCTGATCGGCAGCAACGCGATAGACCAGTGCAGCGCCCTGTTGGGGCACCGCGCCGGTATTGATCAGCGCGTTGCCGATCAGGGGTACAGACCGCGCTCTTGGCGGGCCTGCAGAATCCGCGTACAGGCGATGATGAACGCCGCCGTACGCAGAGTAACCTTGTTGTCCTGCGCCACTTGCCAGACGCCACGGAAGGCGTCTTGCATGATCCGTACCAGGCGCTGGTTGATCTCGTCTTCGGTCCAGAAGAAGCTCGAGAAATCCTGCACCCACTCGAAATAGCTGACCGTCACGCCGCCGGCGTTGGCAATCACGTCCGGGCAGACCAGGATGCCGCGATCGCGCAGGATGTCGTCGGCCTCGGGCGTCGTGGGGCCATTTGCACCTTCCACGACAATCTTTGCCTTGATATGGGGCGCGTTCTTCGCAGTGATCTGGCCTTCCAGTGCAGCCGGAATCAGGAATTCGCAGTCCAGCGCCCAGAAATCGTCTTGCGAGACGGTCTCTGCAACAAAGCCGGCCACGCTGCCATTGTGGTCAACGTGCTTGATGAGCGCGTCGACATCCAGGCCGTTGCCGTTGAACACGATGCCCTTGTGGTCTTGCACGGCAATGACCTTGGCACCAGCGTCATGGAACAGCTTGGCGGCCACGCTGCCCACATTGCCGAAGCCCTGCACCACCACACGCGCGCCCTTGACGTCGATGCCGAGGTTGCGTGCGGCTTCGCTGCCGACCACGAACACGCCGCGGCCAGTGGCTTCACGACGGCCCAGGCTGCCGCCCAGTGCGATCGGCTTGCCGGTCACCACGCCAGTGGCGGTGGAGCCTTCGTTCATGGAGTACGTGTCCATCATCCACGCCATGATCTGCGCGTTGGTGTTCACGTCCGGAGCCGGAATGTCCTTGTTCGGGCCGATGATGATGCCGATCTCGCTGGTGTAGCGGCGGGTCAGGCGTTCGAGTTCACCGGAAGACAGCTTGCGCGGGTCGACGCGGATGCCGCCCTTGGCACCACCGTACGGCACGTTCACGGCCGCGTTCTTCACCGACATCCACGCAGACAGCGCCATCACTTCCGACAGCGTCACGTCCTGGTGGAAACGCACGCCGCCCTTGCCCGGGCCGCGCGACGTGTTGTGTTGCACGCGGTAGCCTTCGAAGTGGGCGATTCGGCCATCGTCCATCTGGATCGGCACGTCGACGATCAGCGCGCGCTTGGGGCGCTTGAGCGTTTCAACCCAACGTGCGAGCGAGCCGAGATAGGGGGTGACCCGATCGACCTGCTGCAGATAGATGCCCCATGGGCCAAGATTGTCGGCCGGCAGATAGGACGGGATGGAGTGCTGGAGTGTCGACGGAGATGCGACATTGGACATGGCTGTCTTCCTTTTTTGGACCTTGGTAAGGCCCTTCAAGTCCCACAAAATGCCCGCCAGCTTAGGGACCGGCCAGAACGAAATCCAATGCCGTTTTTACATCGGGTTATGCATTGGGCGCATAACCCTACAATTGAACCCGACAGCCGGTTCAGCCCGCCAGCGCGCTCCATAACGTGTCGATCAGCTCGCGTTTGCGCTTGGACTGGGGGTGCCGGCGGTCGTGTGCGCCGCTTTGCGGGTGCTCGCGATAGAGCCGGATTTCCATCTCGATCGACAACGTACCGCCGCCCTTGCCTTCCGCACGCACCAGGCGTCCCGCTGCCACATCCTCCCGCACCGCACTCTCGGGCAGGAACGCCACGCCATGGCCAGCCAGCGCCATCACCTTGAGCGCTTCGGCCATGTCGGTTTCGTAGCACTTGTCGAGCAGCGGTGCCACGGGCGAGTTTTCCAGCAACACATCCACCATGCGGCCCAGAAAGGCATTGGGCGTATAGCTAAGGTAGGCGATCGGCTTGCGTGCCGTGGGAACGAGCCGATAAATCGGCCGCCCGCTTGCATCGGGCTTGGAAAACGGCGAAAGCCGCTCGGTGCCAAGCACCAGCATGTCGTAACGCGTAGGGTCGAGCTGGATCATCTGCCGTGCGTGGTGATAGACCATCACGAGATCGCAACCGCCCTCCACCAGCGTCATCACCGCATCGTGCACATTGAGCGCGCGCAGCCTGCATTGCAGCTTGCCGATCTTCTCTTCCACCTGCGCGAGCCAGCCGGGGAAGAACGTCAGCGATAGCGTATGCGGCACGGCAAAGTCGATCGTCGACGCACTCGCCGGACGCTGGCCGCGCATCAGCGCGCGCGTCTCACTCACCTGGGCGAGCATCGCCAACGCCTGTTCGTAGAAGACCTCTCCGGCGGGAGTCAGGCGCGTCGGGTAGCTTGATCGGTCGATCAGCTCATTGCCGAGCCACGCCTCGAGAGATTGAATGCGCCGCGAAAACGCCGGCTGCGTCACGTGCCGCAATTCGGCCGAGCGCGAAAAGCTGCGCGTCTCGGCCAGGCTGATGAAGTCCTCCAGCCATTTGAGTTCCATCGCGTTGTCTCTCCCTCAACCTGCTCGGGTGTCTTCTGTTTCTTCGGCCACGCGTTCGGGCTCGCGTGCCTGCATGCGCCACATCTGCGCGTAACGGCCTTCCGCACGCAACAACGATTCATGCGTTCCGCGCTCGATGATGCGGCCGTGTTCCATCACCAGAATCTGGTGCGCACGCACGATGGTCGACAACCGGTGTGCAACGACCAGCGTGGTGTGGTTCTGCGCCAGCCGCATCAACTCTTCTTGAATGGCGTGCTCGGTACGCGAGTCGAGTGCAGACGTTGCTTCATCAAACACGAGAATCGGCGGGCGCTTGAGCAACGTGCGCGCAATCGCCACACGCTGCTTCTCGCCTCCAGAGAGCTTCAGGCCGCGCTCGCCGACTTGCGTCTCGTAGCCATCAGGCAGCGATTCGACAAAGTGGTGGATCTGCGCCGCGCGGGCGGCTTCGATCACCTCGTCGCGCGTGGCTTCGGGGCGGCCGTAGGCGATGTTGTAGTAGATGCTGTCGTTGAAGAGCACCGTGTCTTGCGGAACGATGCCGATGGCCGCACGCACGCTGGATTGCGTGACGTCACGCAGGTCCTGACCGTCGATCTGGATGGCGCCGGACTTCACGTCGTAGAAGCGGAACAGCAAGCGTGCCAGCGTTGACTTGCCCGAGCCGCTTTGCCCCACGACCGCCGTGGTCGTGCCGGCGGGAATCGTGAAGTCCACATCGAACAGGATCTGGCGCTTGGCCTCGTAGCTGAAGTCGACATGCGCGAAGCGGACTTCCCCTGCGTGCACAGCCAGCGGTTTGGCATCGGGCTTATCGGCCACTTCGCGGTTGGTCTGCAACAGGTGGAACATGCGGTCCATGTCGGTCACGGCCTGCTTCAGCTCTCGATAGATCACGCCCAGGAAGTTGAGCGGAATGTAGATCTGCAGCATGAGCGTGTTGACGAGCACCAAGTCGCCCAGCGTCATGTGCCCCGCCGCTACCCCTTGCGTGGCGCGATACAGAATCAGGATGAGCGCGGTGGCCACGATGACCTGCTGACCGAAGTTCAGCACCGACAACGAGTTCTGTGAGCGGATCGCAGCCGCGCGGTAGTGCTTCAGGTTCTCGTCGTAGCGACGTGCTTCGTAATCTTCGTTGCCGAAGTATTTGACCGTCTCGAAGTTGAGCAGTGAATCGATCGCCTTCTGGTTAGCGCGCGAATCCAGCTCGTTCATCTTGCGGCGAAAGTGCGTGCGCCAATTCGTCACCATCACGGTAAAGACGATGTAGCTCACGAGCGCGCAGAACGTGATGAGCGCGAACCACACGTCGTACTTCACAAAGAAATATGTGATGACGAGGCCGACTTCCACCAGCGTCGGCAGGATGCTGTACAGCGAATACGAAATGAGCGACTGGATGCCACGCGTGCCGCGCTCGATATCGCGGCTCATACCGCCCGTCTGGCGCTCAAGGTGAAAGCGCAGTGACAGCGCATGCAAATGCCGGAACACCTGCAGCGCGAGCGTGCGCACCGAACTCTCCGTCACCTTCGCGAACAAGATTTCGCGCAGCTCCGAGAACAGCGACGTCGACAACCGCAGCAGCCCGTAGCCAATGATGACGCCCACCGGCACAACCAGCAGCGCGCGGGGGTCGGACGGCGACACGTTCATCGAATCGATCAGCCGCTTCATGACCACCGGTACACCAAGGTTTGCCACCTTGGCCGCGATCAAGAACGACAGCGCCAGCGCCACGCGCCATTTGTAGGCCAGCAGATATGGCAGGAGGCTCTTGATGGTGCGCCAGTCGCCGCGGGCAGCCCCCGGCGGAGGTGGTTCGGAAGAGGCGGGAAAGCGGCGCATGTGCGGTGCAATAAAATGGCGGATTGTGTATTCTCCCACCGATCACCTGCGCGCGCCCTGGGCCCGCTGGTGGGCCCTCCCTCCGCTTCAATGCTGCCCTGCATCATCATGCCCGATACCCAAGCCACCACTGAAACCGTCACGCTGCCCGCCGACAAGCAGCCCGCCGTGCGCGTGATGCCCATGCCCTCCGACGCCAACGTCCACGGCGATGTGTTTGGGGGCTGGATCATGTCGCAGGTGGACATCGCCGGGTCGATCCCTGCCGTGGTGCGCGCCAACGGCCGCGTGGCCACGATCGCGGTCAACTCGTTCGTCTTCAAGCAGCCCGTGTACGTGGGCGATCTGGTGAGCTTCTACGCCAACGTCGTCAAAACGGGGCGCACGTCGATTACCGTGGACGTGGAGGTCTACGCGCAGCGCATGCACGCCAGCGGCCGCCACGCCACCGTCAAGGTCACGGAAGCCACCCTCACCTACGTGGCCACCGACGAGACCCGCAAGCCGCGCGTGCTGCCGCCGCTCTGAACCGGCAGCGCTCAACAAAAAACCCGGCCTCGCGCCGGGTTTTCTTTTGCGTATGAACGCTTCGCTCAGTTGAACTTGGAGAAATCCGGGCGGCGCTTTTCGAAGAACGCCGTGAACGCCTCGTGCGCTTCCGGCGCGCGCAGCATCTCGCCAAACTGCTTGCCTTCCACCGACATGCGCTCCGCGATCTGCGGCGTGGCGCCTTCCTTCATCAGCCGCTTGGTCGCGCGCAGCGATGCGGGCGGCAGCAGCGTCAGCTTACGCGCCTGCGTATGCACGAAGGCATCCAGCTCGCCGGGCGGCAGCACGCGGTTGACCAAGCCCAGCTCGCGTGCTTCGTTCGCGTCAAACGGCTCGCCGAAGAGCAGCTTGTCCGCTGCGCGGTGATAGCCGGCCAGTTGCGGCAGCAGCAAGCTTGATGCGGCTTCCGGGCAAAGGCCCAACTGCGCGAACGGCATCGACAACTTGGCTGTCTCGGATGCGTAGACGAGGTCGCAATGCAGCAGCATCGTTGTGCCCACACCGACAGCCGCGCCGCTCACCGAGGCGATCAGCGGCTTGGTCGCCCTGCTGATTGCCTTCAGGAACTGGTGCACGGGGGCGCTCTCGTCCTTGGGCGGGTTCTTCATGAAGTCTTCGAGATCGTTGCCCGCCGTGAACACGCTCTCGTGGCCGGCCAGCACGATCACGCGGATGGCAGGATCGGTCTCGGCGGCCACCAGTGCATCGGCCAGCGTTTGATACATCGCGGCCGTGATGGCGTTCTTGCGGTCCAGGCGGTCAAAGGTGAGCGTCAGGACGCCGTCTGCGGTCTCGGTACGAATCGACATGAAAACTCCAGGTGAAACCTGCGCCGCTAAATCGGCACAGGAGATTCAGATAGATAACCGACGGAGAACGCGTTGGCCCCCACGTTCAACGCCACGGTGAGGCTCATCGGCGCGAGCAGCACTTCCACGCCGTGATCCTGTGCGGTTCGCATCAACGCTTGCACCGGCTCCATGCGGCGCACCGTGTCGAGCGAACCGGAATACGTGATCGCCACCACGGGCGTGGCCAGACGCTCCTCGGCGATCATGGTTTCGGTATGCGCCATCAGACGGCGGATGCCTTCATCGGAACCGCGCACCTTGGCGATGGCTTCTGTCTCGCCCCGGTGCATATGGATGAGCGGGCGCACGTTGAACGCCGTGCCCATCATGTAGCGGCCCCAGGTGATGCTCTTCTCGCCCTTCTGCTTGGCGCGCGTGTACATGTACAGCAGCTCATCGGGCACGAGATAGACGTGCGAGGCATCGCGCAGGCGGTTCTCGATCACGTGCACGACGTCACGCACCTCCGCGCCCTCACGCAGCATGCGCGCGGCTTCGTGCACCATCAGCGCCTGGCCGGGGCCAATGGCACCGGTATCCACCACCGTCAACTCGAACAGCCCCGAGCGACCGGCATCCTTGCGTGGCTTGAAGCTCTTGGCTGTGGTGCCCACCACCGCGCCAGTTGCATGGCTGTAGAAATGGCTGCGTGAACTGGCAATCGTCAGCAGCAAGGCACGGTCGTACTGCGTGACCACGTGCTTGAGCAGGTAGTCTTCGATCTCGCGTTCAAGCAGCGGAATTGATTCGGCGTAGTGATCCTGCTTGTCGACGAGGTACTTGCGATAAAGCTGCGGCAGCGCCGCCTCGTCGCGACGGTCTTCTACAAACAATTCGCCGGCACGAATGCGGAACGGCACCACGCCCAAACCCAGTTGATCGATCATCGAGCGCGGCATATCGCATGCCGCATCGGTCAATACGATTGTGTCGCCGACAGTGTTGCCCATCGCGCGCCCTCCTCTTGGCGCACCGCCGGTGACCCGGTGGTGTGTCTCCTCTGTTGCGGAGTCGTGGCTCCGCTTCTATTGCGATACCGGCTTGGTGCCGGCCGCATTCTTCGGCGCGCTTGTTCTGGACGACTGCGCGCCTGCGCAACTATGCGTGGTGAGACGGGCGATTAGCAAGCAGGGGAAGGCCCTAAAAAGCTACCTGAGCCTTCCCCCTTGCGTGGGGTCACATGCGTTCGAAAATGCCCGCGGCACCCATGCCGGTGCCGACGCACATCGTCACCATGCCGTACTTCTGGTTGCGACGGCGCAGGCCGTGCACAACCGTGGCCGCACGGATGGCACCGGTCGCGCCCAGCGGGTGGCCCAGCGCAATCGCGCCGCCCAGCGGGTTGATCTTGCTGGTGTCCAGGCCCAGGTCCTGAATCACGGCCAGCGATTGCGCGGCAAACGCTTCGTTCAGCTCGATCCAGTCAATCTGATCCTGCGTCAGGCCGCCAGCCTTCAGCGCGGCAGGAATCGCTTCCTTCGGGCCGATACCCATGATTTCCGGCGGGACGCCGCGCACCGCAAACGATACGAAGCGCGCCAGCGGCACCAGGTTGAATTGCTTCAGGATCTTTTCCGACACCAGGATCAGCGCGCCCGAGCCGTCCGACGTTTGCGAACTGTTGCCGGCGGTCACGCTGCCCTTGTTGGCGAACACGGCGCGCAGCTTACCCAGGCCTTCGACCGACGTATCGGCACGCGGGCCTTCATCCAGCGACATCGTGCGCGTCTTGATGTCGATGGCGCCCGTGCCCAGGTTGGGGAACTTCTCGATGATCTCGATCGGCGTGATCTCGTCCTTGAACTCGCCGGCTTGCTGCGCGGCCAGTGCCTTCTGGTGCGAAGCCAGCGAGAAGGCATCCTGCGCCTCGCGCGAAATCTTCCATTGCTGGGCGACCTTCTCGGCCGTCAGGCCCATGCCGTAGGCGATGCCGACGTTCTCGTCGCGCGTAAAGATCTCGGGCGACATCGACGGCGAGTTGCCCATCATCGGCACCATGCTCATCGATTCCACACCGGCGGCGATCATCACGTCGGATTCACCCACGCGGATGCGGTCGGCAGCCATTGCCACGGCGGTCAGGCCCGAGGCGCAGAAACGGTTGACGGTCACGCCGCCCACGGTGTTGGGCAGGCCGGCCAGCAGCGCGCCGATACGCGCCACATTCAGGCCCTGCTGCGCTTCGGGAATCGCGCAGCCGACGATGGCGTCTTCGATCAGCGCCGGGTCCAGGTTCGGCACCTGGGCAACGGCGCTCTTGAGGATGGTCGCCAGCAGATCGTCGGGGCGCAGATTCTTGAGCGTGCCCTTGGGTGCCTTGCCGATCGGGGAACGCGTCGCGGCGACGATGTAGGCGTCTTGCAGTTGCTTGGTCATGATGAAATTCCTGTTCTCGTTTTCGTCTACAGGTCGCGCGGGTCAGTTACGAACGGGCTTGCCGGTCTGCAGCATGCCCATGATGCGTTCCTGGGTCTTGGAGCTGCCGAGCAGATCCACGAAAGCCTTGCGCTCCAGCGCCAGCAGCCATTCTTCGTCCACCAGCGCGCCGGCTTCGACGTCACCGCCGCACACGGCTTCAGCGATGCGCGAGGCGATCGTGAAGTCGTGCTGCGAGATGAAGCCGCCATCACGCATGTTCACCAGCGACGCCTTGATCGTGGCGATGCCCGAACGACCCGCCACCGGAATGCCCACCGGACGCAGCGGCGCGCGGTAGCCCGAATCGGACAGCGCACGGACTTCGTTGCGCGCAACGTGCAGCAACTCGTGCACGTTGAAGACGATCGTGTCGGTCGGCTGCAGGTAGCCGATCTTCTGCGCGTCCAGCGCGGAAGACGACACCTTGGCCATGGCCGCCGCCTGGAAGCGGTTGGTCAGGAATTGCAGGATGTTGGTGCTGCCCGCAGCCTGTGCCGCCTTGGCAGCCGCCAGTGCAGCTTCCTTCAGGCCGCCGCCTGCCGGCACCAGGCCGACGCCCACTTCCACCAGACCGATATACGTTTCGAGCGCAGCCACACGCTTGGCCGAGTGCAGCAGCAGTTCGCAGCCACCGCCCAGCGCAATACCCGACGCGGCCGACACAACCGGCACGCCGGCGTACTTCACGCGCATCATGCCGTCCTGGAATTTCTTGACGAACGGCTCGATGCCCTTGGCGCCGCCCATCATGAAGGCCGGCATGGCTTCTTCCAGGTTGGCGCCGGCCGAGAACGGACCGCCCGGCGCACCCAGCTTGAGCGACGTCAGCTGCCACACCACCAGACCTTTGTAGCCGGCTTCCGCCAGATCAACCGCACGCGTCAGACCGTCGATGACGCTCGGCCCGATCGTGTTCATCTTGCTCTTGAACGAAACGATCAGCACGTCGTCCTGCCCTGCCGCGTCGTCCACCCAGATGCGCACGGCGTCGGTCTCTTCAATGGTCTTGCCATACGTGAGCGGGTTGACCGTCGTCGCACCCTTGATCGGCGCACGGAACACCTGACGGCCGTACACCAGCAGCGTGCTGCGCGACAGGAACGTGCCTTGGTTGGCGGACCACGACCCCTCTGCCGAATGCACACCGCCGTTGTCCGCCACTGGGCCGGAGAACACCCACTGCGGCAACGCCGCGTTCGACAGCGCCTTGCCAGCTTCGATGTCTTCCTTCACCCACTCGGCCACTTGCTTCCAGCCGGCCTCTTGCCAGTCTTCAAACGGGCCGCTGTTCCAGCCGAAGCCCCAGCGGATCGCCAGATCGACTTCCGCTGCCGAATCCGCAATCTGCTCCAGATACACAGCGATGTAATGGAACACGTCGCGGAATACCGCCCACAGGAACTGCGCCTGCGGGTTGGTCGATTCGCGCAGCAGCTTCAGACGTTCGGCGGGCTCCTTCTTCAGGATGCGCACGACGATGTCGTCCGCCTTCTTGCCGCTCGGGCCGTACTGGCCGCTTTGCGGGTCCAGCACCTTGATTTCCTTGCCTTCCTTCTTGTAGAAACCGGCGCCTGCCTTCTGGCCCAGGGCACCCGCTTCCACCAGCTTGGCCAGCACCGGCGGCGTGGCGTAGACCGGGGCGAACGGATCGTCCTTCAGGTTGTCCTGCATCGTCTTGATGACGTGCGCCATGGTGTCCAGACCCACCACGTCGGCCGTGCGGAACGTCGCCGACTTGGCGCGGCCCAGCTTCGAGCCCGTCAGGTCATCCACCACGTCGAACGGAATGCCGTACTTGGCCGATTCTGCAAACACCGCCAGGATCGAGAAGATGCCGACGCGGTTGGCGATGAAGTTGGGCGTGTCCTTCGCGCGCACCACGCCCTTGCCGAGCGCCGAGGTCAGGAACGTTTCCAGCTTGTCGAGGATGTCGCCGCGCGTATGTGCGGTCGGGATCAACTCGACCAGATGCATGTAGCGCGGCGGGTTGAAGAAGTGCACGCCGCAGAAGCGCGACTTCAACTCGGCATCAAAGCCGTCCGACAGTTCGGTAATCGACAGGCCCGACGTGTTCGACGCAAAGATCGCATGCGGAGCAATGTGCGGCGCGACCTTCTTGTACAGATCGTGCTTCCAGTCCATGCGCTCGGCGATTGCCTCGATGACGAGGTCGCAGTCGCGCAGCTTTTCGATGTCGTCTTCGTAGTTGGCGGCCTGGATCAGGTTGGCGTCGTCCTTGATGCCCAGCGGCGCCGGCGACAGCTTCTTCAGGTTTTCAATGGCTTTGAGCACGATGCCGTTCTTCGGGCCTTCCTTGGCCGGAAGATCGAAAAGCGTAACGGGAACCTTGGCGTTGACCAGGTGTGCGGCAATCTGCGCGCCCATCACGCCGGCGCCCAGCACAGCAACGCGCCGGACGAGGAAGTTGGAGCGCTGGCCGGCCTGCGGCTGCGCGCTGGTGGAGAGTTCAGTGCGGGTCATAGTGTCCTCGCGGGGAGAGAGGAAGAGACGAGGGGGGCGACGTTTGCACGCGTCGCCCCAAGAGAATGCGGCTGTTTAGAACAGATCTGCTTCGAGTGCCATCAGCGTTGCGCCGCCGGCACGTGCCATGCGGATCTGCGAAGCCGTTTCGGGCAGCAGCTTGGCGAAGTAGAAGCGCGCCGTTGCCAGTTTGACCTTGTAGAAGGTGTCGCCGCTGTTTTGCTTTTCCAGAGCGATCTTGGCCATGCGGGCCCAGAAGTACGAGAACACCAAGTGGCCGACCACGCGCAGGTACGGCACGGCGGCGGCGCCGACTTCGTCCGGGTTGGCCATGGCCTTCATGCCGATTTCCATGGTCAGCTTCTGGACCTTGTCACCAATGTCCGCCAGCGGGTTGATGAACTCCTGCATGGCTTCGTTGGTGCCTTCGGCTTCCACAAAGTCCTGGACCAGCTTGCCGAACTTCTTCATCTTGGCGCCCATGTCGCCCAGGATCTTGCGGCCCAGCAGGTCCAGCGACTGCACGGTGTTCGTGCCTTCGTAGATCATGTTGATGCGGGCATCGCGCACGTACTGCTCCATGCCCCATTCGGCGATGTAGCCGTGGCCGCCGAACACCTGCATGCCTTCGTTGGTGGAGATGAATGCGTTGTCGCTCAGGAAGGCTTTGGCGATCGGCGTCAGCAGCGCGACCAGATCAGCCGCGTCCTTGCGCGCGGACTCGTCTTCGTGCGACAGCTCGCGGTCAATCTGCAGTGCGATCCAGTAGCTGAATGCGCGGCCGCCTTCTGCAAAGGCACGCTGCGTCAGCAACATGCGGCGCACGTCCGGGTGCACGATGATCGGGTCGGCCGGCTTGTCCGGTGCCTTCGGGCCCGACAGGCTGCGCATCTGCAGGCGTTCCTTGGCGTAAGCGGCCGAGTTTTGATACGCAACTTCGGTCAGACCCAGGCTCTGCATGCCGACGCCCAGACGGGCGGCGTTCATCATCACGAACATGGCGTTCAAGCCCTTGTTCGGCTCGCCGACCATCCAACCGCGTGCGCCGTCCAGATTGATCACACAGGTGGCGTTGCCGTGGATGCCCATCTTGTGTTCGATGGAGCCGCACTTCACAGTGTTGCGCTCGCCGGGGTTGCCGTTGGCATCGGGGATGAACTTCGGCACCACGAACAGCGAGATGCCCTTCGTGCCGCCCGGCGCGTCCGGCAGGCGTGCCAGCACCAGGTGGATGATGTTTTCGGCCAGGTCGTGCTCGCCCGCCGAGATGAAAATCTTCGTGCCGGTGATGGCGTACGAGCCATCGGCCAGCGGCTCAGCCTTGGTACGCAGGATGCCGAGGTCGGTGCCGCAATGCGGCTCGGTCAGACACATCGTGCCGGTCCACACGCCCGACACCAGCTTCGGCAGGTAGCGCTGTTTGAGTTCGTCGGTGCCGTGCGCGTGCAGGGCTTCGTACGCGCCATGCGAGAGGCCGGGATACATCGTCCAGGCCTGGTTGGCCGAGTTCAGCATCTCGTACAGCGCATTGTTGATCAGGATGGGCAGACCCTGGCCGCCGTACTCGGGATCGCAGCCCAGCGAGGGCCAGCCAGCCTCAACGTACTGCTGATACGCTTCCTTGAAACCCTTGGGTGCCGTCACCACGCCGTCGCCGTGGTAGGTGCAGCCTTCGCGATCGCCGGACTGGTTGAGCGGGAAGATGACTTCGGAGCAGAACTTGCCCGCTTCCTCGATCACCTGATTGATGGTGTCTGCATCGATCTCCGCGTGCTGCGGCATTTGCTTCAGGTGGTCCTCCACGCCGAGAAGCTCGTGGAGAACAAACTGCATGTCACGCAGCGGTGCGGTGTATTGACCCATCTTGCAACTCCTTGGTGTGTACTGCGCGACCGCTAGGTGTGCGATGCCGCGTCAGGTTCGGTAAGACTGAATGAGTTTGTTAAGCGCCACCATGGCCAGCTCGGCACTGTTCGGCAACCGCAGGAAACGCGCATCGTGATGCAGACCCAGCTCCAGGCTGTACATCTCGAAGAGCATCAATTGCGGGTCCGCTTCTGCACGCAGGTGGCCTTCTTCCTTTGCCTGTGCGATCGCGCGAGCCAATGCTGCACGCCAGATCGTCACGCTCTTGACGAGTTCGTCGCGCACCGGGCTTTCGGCACGATCGTCGTACTCCACCGCGCCGCTGATGTAGATGCAGCCCGTGGTCACTTCCTGAATGCGACGCTCCATCCAGCGTCGCACCATGCTCCACAGGCGCGGCAGACCGCGCGGTTCCGTCAAGCTCGGGTAAAAGACTTCCTGCTCGAACCGTTTGTGATACTCGCGAACCACTTCCACCTGCAGATCCTCACGCGAGCCGAAGTGCGCGAACACCCCGCTCTTGCTCATCTGCATGCGCTCCGCGAGCACACCGATCGTCAATCCTTCCAGTCCGTCGCGCGAAGCCAATTCCAGCGCGGCATCGAGAATCGCTGCACGCGTCAGTTCGCCCTTGCGCATCGGGGTGGCTGCTGCGTGATTTGATTCGAGACGAGCGGTCGGGTGACGCATGATGATTTCTCTCCGTTCTTTTCTGGGGCGTGACACGCGAGAAAACTGGCTTCTTGCAGGGCGCCTTTCGCGTGCCGGGCAGGACTCTAAACCAGCCTGCGCGAACACTCTAGCCCAAAATCGAACGGTCGTTCAATTATTTACAGGGGCTCTTGGAGCGGCAAGTGTTTTATTAGAAAGCGGCATCTAAATGGCGACTCTGAATCGCCACCTTTCGCGGTGCAGCGAAAATCCCGCAAACCCTTTAGATGAAAAGCTTTGCAGGGTGTGCGCCGCACCCATAAAACGGGTGCGGCGCAGCATAATTGATGAATTTTCTAGTGCTACCCATCAGTAAATAAACCGGCGGAAATTCAAACCGGCGCGATGCCTGAGCACATGGCGCCACGGCGGAAGATGCGGGCGTCCATTTCACGCAGATCAGCTGCCACGGCAACCTCCGCAGCGCACTGATCTAACACGTCGCGCTGCAGGTCGATGCCGGGAGCGATTTCGGTCAGCGTGAGGCGCCGGCTGCCGTGGCCATCGTCACGCATTTCGAAGACAGCGCGCTCGGTCACGTAGCGCACGGGAATGTCCGAACGCGCGGCATATTCACCGTTGAAGGTCAGGTGCGACACGGCTGGCACGATCTTCTTGAGCCGTCCTTCGCGCACGATGCGCAGCTTGCCGTCCTCGGCTTCGACTTGAAGGCCGCCAGCGGTGAGCGTGCCCATGAACACGACCGAGCGTGCGCTCTGCGTGATGTTGATGAAACCGCCGACGCCCGCGACGACGGTGTCGCCGCCCTCGCCAAACAGGCTGACGTTGACGTTGCCGGCGCCATCCAGTTCTGCCAGGCCGAGGATGGCGAGATCGATGCCGCCACCTTCGTAGAAGTCGAACTGCGCTGGCTGATCCACCACGGCTTCAGGATAGGCCGAGGCGCCGAAGCTGAGGCCATCTGCCGGCGTGCCACCGATTGGGCCGGCCTCCACGGTGAGCGTAAAGCCACGCGCGCCTTCCTGTTCTGCCAGGGCTCCGACCGCTGCAGGCATGCCCACGCCCAGATTCACGACGCGCGGTTGCTGCGCCATCAGTTCCAACACGGCGCGGCGTTGCACCAGCGTACGGGCATCAAGCGCGCCGTGCTGGCTGGTCTCCAGCGCCTCGCTCGCTTCGATGGCGTCTTCCTTGAGTTGGATCGCCTCCCCTTGCCAGGGGCGGATATAGGTCGGGTTGAACGCCTCACCGAAGGTCATCTGGTGCTCGGTTTCATCGTCAGCAACGACCACGTAATCGACGAGGATGCCCGGCACGTGGATCGCCTGCAGGTTGTCGTGCCGATCGACGAGCCGACGCACCTGCGCGATGACGATGCCGCCCGAGTTGCGCGCGGCTTGCGCCATGGCCAGCAGTTCGTGATGAAAGGCTTCTTCGTGCGTGCTGATATTGCCGCGGGGGTCGGCGGCCGTGCCGCGCAAGAAGACGCAGTGCAGCGGAAAGCTGGGGTAGAAGAGATAGTCTTCGCCGCGAAAGCGTTCGTACTCGACCCACGAGGCCGTGCCTGCTGCGCGCGCCGCCTTGGCGCGGGCATTGATGGCGCCGCCGTGGTAACGGGCGTCAAGCTCCGTGCGTGGGTCGACGAAGGTGTGCAGACCCATCTTGGTCAGCACGCCGGGCTTGCCACCCGCGATGGCTCGGTACAGATGCGTGAGCACGCCCTGGGGCAGGTTGAATGCATCACATTGCTCGGCAAGCGCTAGGTCCGCCAGTCGCGTGGCGGAGCGCCAATGCCCGCCGACCACACAGCGCGTCATCCCGGGATTGCCGAAGTGGTTGACGCCGCGCGTGGCGCGATCGCCCTGCCCGGCGGAGTAGACCAGCGTGAGATCGCGCGGCTCGCCGGTGGCCAGAAAGCGGCGTTCGAGCGCATGCGTGACGGCCTCTGCATGGCCCGCGCCGACAAACCCTGCGCACGCAACCGTCCACTCCGGCTGTACCAACCGCGCCGCCTCATCGGCTGTGATGACTTGCATGTCTCCTCCGTCTTGTTATGTTTTTTGCAGATGTCTGCACCGCTAATACTGCGCTGCGCGCCCGCTGATGACGACGCCAAGGCGCACGAGCCGGTAGGCGCACCAGTCTGCCAGGCGCCACCACCAACGGCGCGCGGCGTGCTCATCAGCCAGGACGCGGCGTGCGTGATGAGTGATCGCGTCTTCAAGCGCGCCGCGCAGTTCGTTGGCCACGGTCGCATCCCACGCAACGACGTTGGCTTCGCGTGCCAGCAACAGGCTGAAAGGGTCGATGTTGCTGGAGCCGACGGTGGCCCAGCGGTCGTCCACCACGGCCACCTTGGCGTGCAGGAAGCTGGCCGTGTATTCGTGGATCTCGACGTTGTCCCGCAGCAGCATGTGATACAGCGAACGCGTCGCGTAGTGCTGCAACCGGTATTCGACCTGTCCTTGCAGCAACAGGCGAACGCGCACACCGCGCTGGCGGCATGCCGCCAGCGCGCGCATGAAACGCACGCCCGGCAAGAAGTACGCGTTGGCGATGATCACCTCGTGCCGCGCCACACCCAGCGCGCGCAGATATTCGCGTTCGATCGCGCGCCGGTTGCGGACGTTGTCACGCAGCACCAGCGAAGCCAACACGGTGCCCGGTGCGCGCGCACTTTCTCGCCCGGACGCGCCGCGATGCCGTGGTCGCGGCGTATCGGTCATCACCGGAAAATCGGCGGCGACGCCCGTGACGCCCACCTCCCGCATGCCTGCGCGCACGCCCATCTGCCACCAGAGCCGATCGACGGTCAGCGCAATCTGCGCGACCAGTGGCCCGCGCACCCGCACGGCAAAGTCGTAACGCGGCCCCAGCGCTGCGTCGTGAAATGGCGCGTGATTCAGGTCGTCGATGATATTGATGCCGCCCACGAACGCCACGTCGTCATCGATGACGACGATCTTCCGATGCAGCCGTCGCAAGTAGCGACGTTGCAAGCGAAAACCACGCACCGGACGGTAGATGCGCAAGCTTACGCCCGCCGCTTCGAGCACCGCGCCGATGCTGGCGGGGAGCAACCCGGTGCCGAAGCCGTCGATGGTCAGGTTGACATTCACGCCACGGCGTGCCGCGCGGGCGAGCGCTTCGGTCACACGGTGGGCGGCGGCGTCGTCGGTGTAGATGTAGGTTTCAAGCGCGACACGGCGTTGCGCGGCATCGATGGCCTCGATCAAGGCCGGGAAGAACTCGGCACCGCCGCACAGCAGGTCGACGTCGTTGCCCGGCAGGGGCTTACCCCGCCGCCACTCCGAGCGCAGCGGACCCGCATCGCGCACGACCCTCATGGATGCGCCAGTTCCGCCAGCAGGGGCACGTGATCGGAGCGCTGCGCCCATTCGCGGCCGGTCAGCGCATGCGCCCGTTCGATCTCGAACCCGCGCACGTAAATGCGGTCCAGCCGCAGCCAGGGCATGTGGCTCGGGAAAGTGCGCACCGGGCGCGTATCGGCGGCCTTGTCGGCCACTTCGGTCGCACCCAGCGCCTGGCAGATCATGCGATCGAGCCGGTTGTTCCAATCGTTGAAATCGCCCGCCACCACGAGCGGCGCATCTGGCGGCACAACCGAACGCACGCGATCAACGAGCGCTTCCGCCTGCCGCTGCCGGCTGCGTGCAAACAGGCCGAAGTGCGCGCACAGCAGATGCACTTCGCCAAAGCCAAGATCCGTCACGGCGTGCAGCAGGCCGCGCTGCTCAAAGCGGTGGTCGGAGATATCGAGGTTTTCCGACAGCAGGATCGGATACCGCGACAGGATGGCATTGCCGTGGTGCCCGTGCTCGTACACGGCGTTGCGGCCATATACCGTGTGCGGATAGACGTCCGTCGCAAGGTAGCGCAGTTGCGTGTAGTTCGGGTCGAACAACTCGGCGGCGACCAAGCGGTCGTTGCGGTCCTGCACTTCCTGCAGGAAGACGATGTCGGCGTCCATGGTATGCAGGCCCTGCCGCACGTCATGCACGCGCACGCGCCGCGCAATGCCCGTCACGCCCTTGTGGATGTTGTAGGTGGCGACGCGCAAACGCAGCATGTCAGGCTTGGTCCTTTGTCAGCGCGGCCTGACGCGCGTGATAGGCAGCAAGGCGTTCGGGCAACTGCAAAATGGCCTCGGCGTTGCTGCGTGAGAAGCACCGCGCGGCAGCCTCTTGGTAGGGCAGCCATTCGGCCTGCACATGCTCGCGCGGTGACATCCGTACCGACACCTTGCCGCTCACCAGCAGGCCAAACCAATGCTCGGTGTTGCGCGTAACGCCCGGCGCGTAGCGGTGCCGCCAGCGGGGGTAGATCTCGTATTCGATGTGGTGGCCCCAGTCGATCAGATGATGCTGGGCCGCGTCGATGCCGGTTTCCTCGAGCACCTCGCGGCGGGCGGTATCTGCCAGGGGTTCGTCGAGCGCATCGCAACTGCCCGTCACGGATTGCCAGAAGCCCGAGTGGTCTGCCCGCTCCATCACCAACACATGCAAATCGGGTGTGTGAATGACGACGAGAACGGAGACGGGAATCTTGTGCGACATGGATGCGGTTGCTGCGTGCTTCGATGGGCGGCGCGATCGCGCTGGAAGGCAATAGCTTACCGCAGCCAGAAGCGTGCCACCGTGACGCTCAGCGTGCTGCCATGCCGTGGCAACAATCAGGCAGCGCGCAGCGGCCCTTGACCGGTGCGTGTGCGGGCGAGCCACAGCGCCGTCTCATCCGTCGCCGTTTCGTGACCAAGCTCGCGGCGAGCCACAGCAAGCAGCGGATCGAGCATCGCTGCATAGTCATCGGCCGCGCGCTGCGATTGCGCCCACAACGCTTCTGTACGCTCGCCGATTTGTTGGCGCAGCGCAGCGAGCTGTGCGGTCAATTCGCGTTCGCGATTGCCTAGCGTGTTGAATTTCTGGATGAGGAAGCGCTGTACATCGGTCTGCTCCGATTGAGCGTTGGCCTGGTCGAAGCGTTCAACGATGGCTGAGGTCTCGCGCTCAATGCGATGCAGCTCGCTGGTGCCCTCACGCTCAGCGGTCTCCAGCGCTTGCAGGGCGCGGCGTTCGGCCTGCAAAACACGTGCGTGGTCGGCAAAGCGGAGTTCTGCCGCCAAATGCGCTTCGGCCAACGGGCGCGGTGTGTCATATACGAGCGGATGCACGGGCATGCCTAGTGCGGCCGGCGGCAACGCCGTCTCGGGCAAACGCAGGTTGGCGACCGCGTGCAGCCAACGCATCCGCTCTGCCGCAAGGTGACCCAGCGCGCGCATCGCCTCGACCAAACCCGGAGACGCCGCCGATGCGGGTACCGACAGATGTGCGCTCTGCGCCGCCGCCGCAATTTCGGGCACGCAAGCCGCAACCGTGGTGGCCACTGCTTCGGTCATGGCCATGGCGGCACGCCGCGTGGCACGGCGAATTTCGATCCACGCCAGCGTCATCACCACCAGCGCGGCGATCAACCAAGTCAACAAGAACTCGGCATGTGCGGCGATCCATGTGCGCGCAAAGTCGATGTAGTCCATCTAAACACTCCTCCTTCGTCGTCACCCAACGTGACAGAAACGAAAGATCCGGTTTAGCACGCAATGTTCCCGATTGCTGCGCGTTGCCCGGCAGGCGCCCAAAAACAAACCGCGCCGCCCTTGTCAGGCGGCGCGGTCTTTGTGAAGCGTCAGCGCGGGCGCTTAGGCAGTCGTTGCAGCCGTCGGTGCAGCCACCTTGGCCTCGGCGGCGCGCAGGCGGATGTGCAGTTCGCGCAATTGCTTTTCGTCGACCGGGCTTGGTGCCTGGGTGAGCAGATCCTGCGCACGCTGCGTCTTCGGGAAGGCGATCACGTCGCGGATCGAATCCGCACCGGCCATCATCGTGACAACGCGGTCCAGACCGAACGCGATACCGCCGTGCGGAGGCGCACCGTACTGCAGTGCGTCGAGCAGGAAGCCGAACTTGGCACGCGCTTCCTCATCGTTGATCTTCAGCGCGCGGAACACCTTGCTCTGCACTTCTTCGCGGTAGATCCGCACCGAGCCGCCGCCGATTTCCCAGCCGTTGAGCACCATGTCGTAAGCCTTGGCGATGCACTTGCCCGGATCGGTTTCCAGGTATTCCAGGTGTTCGTCCTTCGGGCTCGTGAACGGGTGGTGCATGGCCACCCAGCGCGCGTCTTCCTCGTCGTACTCGAACATCGGGAAGTCGATCACCCACAGCGGCTTCCAGGCATCTTCGAACAGCCCGTTGCTCTTGGCAAAGTCCGAATGGCCAACCTTCAGGCGCAGCGCACCCATCGCGTCGTTGACGACCTTCGCGCGGTCGGCACCGAAGAACAGGATGTCGCCATCTTGTGCGCCGCTACGCTTGAGGATCTCGGCGATGGCCGCGTCGTGCAGGTTCTTCACGATCGGCGATTGCAGGCCGTCACGGCCCTTGGCCACTTCGTTGACCTTGATCCAGGCCAGGCCCTTGGCGCCGTAGATTTCGACGAACTTGGTGTATGCGTCGATATCGCCACGCGACAGGGAAGCACCACCCGGCACGCGCAGCGCCACAACGCGGCCGCCTTCAGCGTTGGCCGGGCTCGAGAACACCTTGAAGTCCACGTCCTTCATGGCGTCGGTCAGCTCGGTAAATTCCAGCTTGACGCGCAGGTCCGGCTTGTCGGAACCGAAGCGGGCCATCGCTTCGCGGAACTCCATCACCGGGAACTTGGCATCCAGCTCCACCGACATGGTGTTCTTGAACACCGTGCGGATCATCTCTTCAAACAGGTCGCGGATTTCCTGCTCGCTCAGGAACGACGTTTCGCAGTCGATCTGGGTGAATTCGGGCTGGCGGTCAGCACGCAGGTCTTCGTCGCGGAAACACTTGGTGATCTGGTAGTAGCGGTCAAAGCCCGACACCATCAGCATCTGCTTGAAGAGCTGCGGCGATTGCGGCAGCGCGAAGAACTGGCCGGCGTTCACGCGCGACGGCACCAGGTAGTCGCGCGCGCCTTCCGGCGTGCTCTTGGTCAGCATCGGCGTTTCGATGTCGATGAAGCCCTTGTCGTCCAGATACTTGCGCACTTCCATCGCAACCTTGTAGCGCAGGCGCAGGTTGTACTGCATCTGCGGGCGGCGCAGGTCCAGCACGCGGTGCGTCAGGCGCGTGGTTTCCGAGAGGTTGTCGTCGTCCAGCTGGAACGGCGGCGTGACGGAGGCGTTGAGCACCGTCAGATCGTGGCACAGCACTTCGACCTTGCCGCTGGTCAGGTTGGCGTTGGTGGTGCCTTCCGGGCGGGCACGCACGACGCCCTTCACCTGCAGGCAGAACTCGTTGCGAACACCTTCGGCCACTTTGAACATCTCCGGGCGGTCCGGGTCGCACACGACCTGCACCAAGCCTTCACGGTCGCGCAGGTCGATGAAGATCACGCCACCGTGGTCACGACGACGATGGGCCCAGCCCGACAGCGTGACGCTCTGGCCGAGCAGTTGTTCGGTGACCTGACCGCAGTATTGAGTACGCATTTGCATGTTGTGGTTTTCCGCGAAGCGCGCCGCCAAGAAAACGTCGCGCATGAAAGTTGATTGGGGGGGGCCGGGGTCGATTCGACTTCGTTCGTATCGCCGGCTCAGGGTGCCGCGATGGCGCCGCCCTCTGCAGGCAGCGCGGTCGGATTCGAAGGGTCGCGCGGCCCTTGAGCCGGCGACCGGTCCTCCGTCTGTGGCGAGGCATCGGGCGGGTCCATGCGGCGCGGCAGCGCTTCGGGCGCCACGACCCCCATCGACACGATGTACTTGAGTGCCGCATCCACCGTCATGTCCAGCTCGATGGTGTCGGCCTTGGGCATCATCAGGAAGAAGCCCGACGTCGGGTTGGGCGTGGTCGGCACGTACACGCTGACGTACTCGCCCTGCAGATGGTTCTCGACATCACCGCCGGGGCGGCCGGTCAGGAAGGCGATCGTCCATGAGCCTTCGCGCGGGTATTGCACCAGCAGTGCCTTGCGGAATGCATTGCCGTTGGACGACAGCAGTGTGTCCGACACCTGCTTCACGCTCGAATAGATCGGGCCGACCACAGGAATGCGGCCCACGAGCGCCTCCCACCACAGCACCAGCTTCTGGCCGATGAAGTTGTGCGCCAGCACGCCCACGATCAGGATGAACGCCAGCGTGAGAATCGCACCCACGCCGGGAATGCGCCGGCCAAACAGCTGATCTGGCTGCCATGCCGACGGCAGCAGCGCCAGGCTCTGGTCCATCGTGCCGATGATGAGCGACAGCACCCACAGCGTGATCGCAAGCGGGACAAGCACCAGAAGACCGGTTAGGAACCATGTCTTGAGTGCGCTGGTTTTCTGTTTCATGGGGCGATGGACCGAAAGGTAAGCGATGCGATCAGTGGCAAGCGCACGACGTGCCGCAACCACCAGACGCAGCCGGCGTGCTGGCACTGGACGACGCGCTGTCCGACGAGGCGGCAGCTGCCGCAGGCGCAGCAGCGTCCGTCTTGGCCGCCGAACCGGTTGCCGGAGCCGCAGCCGATGCACCGCCCGAGCCACCGCGGAAGTCCGTCACGTACCAGCCCGAACCCTTGAGCTGGAAGCCGGCAGCGGTGAGCTGCTTCTTGAACGCCGGCGCGCCGCATGCGGGGCAATCCGTCAGCGGAGCGTCGCTCATCTTCTGCAGCACATCTTTGGCGTGGCCGCAGGCGTCGCATCGATAAGCATAGATCGGCATGGTGTCCTCACCCTGAAACAAACAAATGACAAGAAAGCGGTTGGATTGCCCGCGCTTCCCGCAAACACGGTGCGGGAAATAATGCACACGGGCTCACGCAAGATCGGGGCAGCTGCGCGCCATACAAGTGCTGGCGCGCAAAGCCTTGAATTATAAACCCTTTTGGGGGAATTCCCGACCGCAGATTCGGCACGGGCGATGGCGATGTGCGACAAAGTGGCACACCGCGCACGCCTGCAGCGAGACGCTCAGGCTTGCGTGGCCGCCTTGGTGGTCGGCGCGCGGTTCGCGATCCACTGCGGCCCAAGCGAGCCCAAGACCATCGCGCCGAAGCTGGCCAGGAGGCCAACCAA
Source organism: Ralstonia sp. Ralssp135 (assembly GCF_047304345.1). NCBI lineage: Bacteria > Pseudomonadati > Pseudomonadota > Betaproteobacteria > Burkholderiales > Burkholderiaceae > Ralstonia > Ralstonia sp. Ralssp135. The sequence continues at coordinate 22,921 of NZ_JBGLYZ010000020.1, read as the reverse complement.
TTGTGGCGGAAGCATCGCATCGGGCAGGAACACTTCGCACCAGATCCATGCCGCGAGGCCCAGGATGATGGCCAGCAGACCACCCTGCTTCGTTGCGCGCTTCCAGAACAGACCGAAGGCCAACGGCACGAACGCGGCCACCAGCGTTACCTTGTAGGCACTTTCGACCATGTGGAAGATCGACAGGTGCGAGTTCAGCGCGAACAGCGTCACCAGCACCGTGAACGTCAGCACCACCGCCTGCATCACGCGCAGGAAGCGCTTGTCGTCCATGTTCGGCAACAGCGGGCGCAGCACGTTTTCGGCAAACGTCACGGACGGCGCCAGCAGCGTCGCGCTCGCGCAGCTCTTGATGGCCGACAGCAGTGCGCCGAAGAACATCACTTGAGCGAAGATCGGCGCATGCTGGAGCACCAGGTTCGGCAAGATCATCTGCGAATCGGTATCGATGTACTTCGCGACCATCTCCGGGTCGATAAGCGTGGCGGAATACGCCAGGAACATCGGCACGAACGCAAACATGAAGTACAGCACGCCGCCCAGCACCGATGCCGTACCGGCGATGCGCTCGGTGCGCGATGACGTTACCCGCTGGAACACGTCCTGCTGCGGGATCGAGCCGAGCATCATGGTGATCCACGCTGTCACAAAGCCGATGACCTCGATCGGGTTGAACGCCGGCCAGAACGAGAACTTGCCCGAAGCCGCCGCGTGCGCCACCACCGTCCCCACGCCACCGGCCTGGCCCGACACCTCCCAGCCGATGTACAGCATGCCGATCACGATGATGATCATCTGGATGAAGTCCGTCACCGCCACCGACCACATGCCGCCGAACAGCGTGTAGACGAGCACGCTGCCCGCGCCGATCATCATCCCGAGGTCTTGCGAAACCGCGCCGTCAGACACGGTGTAGAACACCAGGCCCAGCGCCTTGATCTGCGCCGCCACCCAGCCCAGGTACGACACGACGATGCACAGGGTGGTCAGCGTTTCGGCTGCGCGGCCAAAACGGTTGCGATAGAAGTCACCAATGGTGAGCAGGTTCATCCGGTACAGCGGCTTGGCGAAGAACAGACCCACCAAGATCAGGCACAGCGACGAGCCGAACGGATCGGCCACCACACCGTGCAAGCCGTCCTTGAGAAATTCTGCGGGAATCCCGAGCACCGCCTCGGAGCCGAACCAGGTGGCGAACACCGTGGCGGTCACGACATAGAACGGCAGGCTGCGGCCAGCCACGGCGAAATCGGCGGTACTGCGCACCCGCAGTGCCGCCCACAGGCCGATCCCGACCGAAATCACCCAGTAAACAATGACAAACCAGATCAGCATGGCAGCGCAGAAAGAAGCTGAAAAACCCCATGGCGGCCAGGTTTTGGGCCCCTGGGCGCGGGCAAAGTGGCCGGATTATAGCGATGGGACCGGGCGCCGGGGCATCGGCGCGACCACGAACGTCGCCCCGTTTGCCAGATTTCCAGGCGCCCGCCCGCAACCGGCGTCGGCAGGCTTTTTGTGACCGCGGCCCATGTTGCTTCGCACCAACACTGGCCGGGGAAACGCATCAATCGGCGCGGCGGCGCCAGACTTGCCAGCGCTCGCGCCCGGCGAACACCGGAATGGAATCGGCTTCGGCAATGGGCATATCGCTGATGCGCTCGAACGCGGGCGATAGCAGCCCATCCAGCTCGGGTTGCGTGGTCTCGAACGGCGGCCCCTTGGGCGCTGCCTCCCGGCCTTCCACCACGGCAAAGAAGCCGGCCAGCAAGCCGCCTGGCGGCAGCAGTTTTGCCACCTGCGCAGCGTAATCGGGCCACAGACGACGCGGCATGGCGCACAGGAAAGCGCGTTCGTAGATCCATTGCACCGGACGCGGCGGCGAAAAGCGGAAGAAATCCGCCAACTCCACCACGCCGGCATGCGGGCCCAGCAGGGTCTTGGCCGATGCCACGGCACTTGGCGCAAAGTCGATGGCCGTAACCGGCCAACCGCGGTCCGCCAGCCAGCCGGCCTCATAGGCGTTGCCGCAACCGGGAATCAGCGTGGAAAGCGGCGCAGGCTGCGCTTCACAGAATTGCCGGAACGCCGCGGGCACACCGGCGGCATCCCAGGGCGTGTGCTCGCGGCTGAACCGCTCGTCCCAGAAGGCGGGATCGGCGGCATCACGGGATTGGAAGACGGGCGGTTGGGCCATGGCACTCAGAAGGTGAGGACAGATCAGTAGCGGGCCATCCAGGCCAGCACATGCGTGGCGACGATGCCGACCGCGAAACCACCGACGAACAACAGCGCGGCAGACAACAGCCGGTTCGTGCGCTTTTGCTCGGCAAGCAGTGCGGTCAGCGCCGCGGTCTGCGCATTGCCGTCCTCCCGGGAGCGGCGATCCAGAATCTGGTACACCAGGCGCGGGAAGTCGGGCAGCTTGTTGGCCCACTGCGGCGCCTCGACCTTCAGGCGCTCGACAAAACCGCGCCAGCCGATCTGCTCGTGCATCCAGCGTTCGAGGAATGGCTTGGCCGTCTTCCACAGGTCCAGATCCGGATCGAGCTGGCGGCCAAGGCCCTCGACGTTAAGCAGGGTCTTCTGCAGTAGGACGAGCTGCGGCTGCACTTCCACGTTGAAGCGGCGCGAAGTCTGGAACAGCCGCATCAGCACCAGACCCAGCGAAATTTCACCCAGCGGCCGATCGAAATACGGCTCGCAGCATGCGCGGATGGCGCCTTCCAGCTCTTCCACGCGCGTCGCTTCCGGCGCCCAGCCGGACTCGATGTGCAGCACCGCCACGCGGTGGTAGTCGCGCTGGAAGAACGCCAGGAAGTTCTGCGCGAGGTAGTTCTTGTCGAACTCCGACAGCGCCCCGACGATGCCGAAATCCAGCGCGATATAGCGGCCCAGCGTCTCGGGTGCCACGCTCACAAGGATGTTGCCGGGGTGCATGTCGGCATGGAAAAACCCGTCGCGGAAGACCTGTGTGAAGAAAATCTCCACGCCGTCGCGCGCGAGCTTGTGCATGTCGACGCCGGCGGCGCGCAGCTCTTCGGTGTGCGAGATCCGCATGCCGTGCATGCGCTCCATCACGAACACCTCAGACGTGCACCAATCCCAGAAAACCTCGGGCACCAGCAGCAGGTCGGACTTGGCAAAATTGCGGCGCAACTGGCTGGCGTTGGCCGCCTCGCGCATCAGATCAAGCTCGTCGTGCAGGTACTTGTCAAACTCGGCGACCACCTCGCGCGGCTTCAGGCGCTTAGCATCGGCCCACAGCTTTTCCATCCAGGTAGCGAGGTCCCGCATGAGCGCGAGGTCGCTGTCGATCACGGGCAGCATGCCCGGGCGCAGCACCTTGACCGCCACCTCGCGGCCGTCGTCCGGGCCGCCGCGCAACGTGGCGAAATGCACCTGCGCGATCGACGCGCTCGCCACCGGATGATGATCGAAACGATGGAACAGCGCAGACAGCGGCTTGCCGAGCGATTTCTCCACGATGGCCGCCGCCACCTTCGGGTCAAACGGCGGTACGCGATCCTGCAGCTTGGCCAGTTCGTCAGCCACGTCGGGGGGCAGCAGATCGCGCCGTGTTGATAGCACCTGCCCGAACTTCACGAAGATGGGGCCGAGCTGCTCCAGCGCCAGTCGCAGGCGCTCACCGCGCGGGAGCTTGGGTTTGCGGCCCAGCGTCAGCAGCCAGACCAGCGCGCGAATGCGGCGGCTCTTGAAGCCCGACAACGCGAGCTGATCCAGCCCGTAATACAGGATGACGAAAACGATCTTGCCCAGCCGGAATAAGCGCGTCATGCCGATTCACCCTGACGGATGGTCCGGATGGCCGGTCGTGGGGATTTTTCGAGCCGCTCCAGCCGCTTGGCCAGACGCGCTTCGGCATCACGCAGTGCCGCCACATCGGCGGCGAACTGCGCGAGGCGCGCATGGCGCACGAGCGTCGGTTGCTCATCGGTCAGGTACGACGCCACCGATTCCGCCAGCGAACGACTGACGCGCGTGGCCTCGGTGCGGGCGGCCTGCGCGCCGCTGACCATACGCTGCGCGATCACATCACCAAACACGCGCGACAGATCTTCCGCCGCATCCCAGCGCAGATTGCGCAGCAGCGTGGACAGCACGTTGGCGAATTCGGCCTCGCCTTCGATGCGCACATGCTTAAGCACGGCGGCCTGCCCGCCCGTGGCGTAGTCGCCTGCTGCAGCCGCGAGCGGCACGACAACAGTCACGGCTGGTTCAACGTCAGGCTGGGGGCCCGTCACCAAGCCGGCTGCGTCCACCTGCAACGACATCGACATGGGCGCCAGATCAAAGCGTGCGACGCGGCCCGCGAACGGCCGCAGTGTCTCCTGCGCCCAGGGCTCCTGGCGTAGCAGATGGTTGAGCGCGAGCAGCAGCGGCTGCATCAGCACAAGCGGAAACGGAGACGAAGTGGCTGTCGAGGACATGCGGTGATGGTGCGCAAAAACAGCAAGAAAACAGCAAGAAGCGGGCTGGCGGCGGGCGACAAAAAAGGGCCCGAACCAAACGGTCGGGCCCTATTTTACGGGGAATGTTGAAACGGCCGTTTTGCGGCGCTTCAAGTTGTTACAGCATCACTGCAGCTGTTGGATACCCGCCAACACCCAGCCACCCGCACCCTGCGTCGGCTTGGTCAAGTTCCATACCTCGGCAAACGGCTGTGCGGGCGCGTTGGCTTCTTCGCGGATCATGCCCGAGAAGCGCACGCTCGCGAGGTACTCGGCGGCTTGCGTTTCGATGCCCAGCATTTCGGCTTCGACCGAAACCACGTCGGTCTTGTTGGGCGACGTGCCGCGGTCAGCCAGATCCATTTTGATCTCGGCAAACATCTCCGGCGTGGTGAACTCGCGGATGTCGTTGAGATTGCCGGCATCCCAAGCAGCCTGCAGGCGGATGAAGTAGACCTTGGCGTTGCGCAGGAAAGCTTGCGTGTCGAAATCCGCTGGCACGCCCCACGGCTGCTGCGGTGCGGCCGCAGCAGGCTGCGCGTTGATGGCCTGCGCGCCGGAAGCCGCCGGACCACCCAGGTTCCACGACTGTGCAGCGGTTGCCGCGCCAGCGCCCAGGCCCGACGTGTTGCCGGTGTTCAGCGATGCGGCGGCCGGTGCGGCAGGTTGCGGCACGTACGGCTCACGGTCGCCGCCCAGCGACGGGCCACCCGTGGCATAGGCCGGACCTTGCGGACGGCTGCCGCGCACCTTACGGATGATCCACATCACCACGAAGGCGACGAGCGCGATCAGGATCAGGTTCGACAGCAGCGAGGCGAGGCCCGCGCCCAGACCGAACTTCGACAGCAGATAACCGATACCCAGACCGGCTGCCAGGCCACCCAGCATGCCGCCCCAGTTACGTCCAGGCTTTGCCGCCGGCGCGGCCGGAGTCGGCGCAGCTGGCGAGGGTTGCGCAGCCGGTGCGGCCTGCTGTGTCGGCGACGGCGTTGTGGCCGGCGGCGTCTGTTGGCGTTGCGTCACGGTAGACGATTGCTTGCCGATGCTGCGGCTGCCACCCATGCGCTTGGCGTTGGCGTCAATTGCCGTGCCCAGTGCGAGCGACGCGACCAGCGCGCCCGCCATCAATTTTCCACCCCAATGCAAACTCATCGCTGTCTTCTCTCCAATGGCAGTGACGCCATTAGATGAAGACGTCAATGCGGAAATTCAATGTGAAGGATCGTGGCATATCGCCGCAGCGCGCTACATCGCCCATCTGGTGGAACGATGGACACACTTAGAGGCGACGGCCAACGTGCAGAGCCACGACACCCGCTGTCAGATTGAAGTATTCGACCGAGTCCAACCCGGCCTGTTCCATCATCTGCTTGAGCGTTTCCTGATCCGGGTGCATGCGGATGGACTCGGCCAGGTAGCGGTAGCTCTCTGGGTCGCCCGCCACTTTGCTACCCAGCCACGGCAGCACCTTGAACGAGTACACGTCGTAGGCCTTCTCCAACGGCTGCCACACCTTGGAGAACTCCAGCACCATGACCTTGCCCCCTGGCTTCACTACGCGGCGCATTTCTGCGAGCGCGCGATCCTTGTGCGTCATGTTGCGCAAGCCGAATGCCACTGTCACCACATCGAAGTAAGCATTCGGAAAGGGAATGTGCTCGGCGTCGCACAGCGCGGTTGGGGTGAGCACACCGGCATCGAGCAGGCGGTCACGGCCGACGCGCAGCATCGACTCGTTGATGTCCGTCAGCCACACCTCCCCGGTGGGGCCGGCCTGGCGCGCAAAGGCCTTGGCAAGATCACCCGTGCCGCCGGCAATATCGAGCACCTTATAGCCCGGGCGCACCGCTGCCTGGGCGATAGTGAACATCTTCCACACGCGATGCAGGCCACCGGACATCAGGTCGTTCATCACGTCGTACTTGCTAGCGACGGAATGGAACACGCCGGCAACCTTGCCGGCCTTCTCCTGCTCATCGACCTGCTGGAATCCGAAGTGGGTTTGGCTCATGACAGAAAGGGATACGGATGCAGCGCGCAGGCGCTGCGATGTGAATCGGGAATCAGTGGCTGTGGCCGCAGGCGTGGCCAGCGTTCTCTGCCATCGGGGCGTCACGGTTGAGGCCGGCTGCGGCCAGGCGATCGAGATATGCCTGCCACAGCGCGTCATGCTCAATGCCGAGGCGGTACAGGTAGGCCCAATCGAAGATGCCGGAATTGTGGCCGTCGGAGAATAGCGGCCGGATCGCGTAATTGCCAACCGGCTCGACGCCGACGATGCCCACATCGCGCTTGCCCGTCTGCAGAACTTCCTGACCAGGGCCATGCCCCTGCACTTCGGCCGACGGCGACAGCACGCGCAAGTATTCGAACGGCAGGCTGAACTGCTTGCCATCGGCAAAGGCGATCTCCAGCACGCGTGATTGCGTATGCACGGTGATGCCGGTCGGGTGCGGGGTGTCGGCGGAAAGTCCGGCCATGGAAAGCGTCTCGTCGAGTCAAAAAAAACTGTGTTTCAGGAAGCTGCCAGCGCCATGTGCGCAGGCTCTTCCACCACCCGATAGCTTACCGCAGTCAACGGATCGCCCTCGGGGATGTAACGCAAGCGGCGATGGTGGAATCGTGCCACGGTGCTGCGGTGTGCCACGCTGACGATGGTCATATCAGGCATCGATTCGAGCATCAGGCTGTACATGAACGCCTCGGTATCTTCGTCGAGTGCGCTGGTGGCCTCGTCGAGGAAGAGGTAATCGGGGCGCTGCAGCAACGCCCGCGCAAAAGCCAGGCGCTGCTGCTCACCGGGGGACAGGCGCAGGCTCCAGTTGCTCACCTCATCCAACAGGTCGGTCAGTGCCGGCAACCGGCACGCGTTCAGCACCTGGGTCAGGCGCTCAGCGGTGTACTGGGTGGCCAGATCCGGATACGAAAGCGCATCGGCCAGGGTGCCAGACGGCAGATAGCTGCGCTGCGGCAGGAACAGCACGCGGGCATCGTCGGGCACCTCGATGCGGCCGCTGCCATACGGCCAGATGCCGGCCACGGCGCGCACCAGCGTGCTTTTGCCGCAGCCCGACGGGCCGTTGACGAGCACGCGCTCACCGCGTGCGAGCGTCATGTCGAATGGCTCGACCAGCAAATCTTCGGGCTTGCGGTTTGGGAGGTTCAGCGCAAGGGCGCGGGCTTCGATAGCAGGTACGGCTGCGATCTCGACCTCGACATCGCGCACGCCGGCGCGGTGCTCTTCTTCGCGCTCGGCGGCGCGGATGGCGCGCTGGAATTCGATCAACCGGTTGGTGGAAGCCTTCCAGGTGACCAGCGTGCGGTAGTTCGTGACAAACCACGACATCGCGTCCTGCACTTGTCCGAAGGCCGTAGCGACCTGCATCATCCCGCCCAGCGTGAGCGTTCCGCCAAAGTAGCGCGGCGCCGACACCAGAAACGGAAAGATGATGGCGAACTGCGCATAGCCGGAACTGGCGAAAGTCAGGCGCCGCGTGTAGTCCATCAACTGATTCCAATTGGTGCGGATGCGTTCGAAACGGCCGCGCAGGATGGCTTTCTCGGTCGGCTCGCCGCGGTACAGTGCGATGCTCTCGCTGTTTTCGCGCACGCGCATGAGCAGGAAACGGAAGTACGCCTCGTAACGTTCCTGCTGGAACGACAATCCGATCAGCGGCCGCCCCACAAAGTGGATGATGACCGAGCCCACGATCGAGTACAGCAGCGCAAACCACACCATGTAGCCGGGAATCACGAAGTCGTGGCCGCCCAGGCTGAACGCCAGCGGCCCAGACACCGCCCACAGGATGCCGAAGAACGACACCAGCGTCACAGCCGAATTCAGGAACCCCAGCGCCAAGGTGAGCGTTGCATCGGTGAAGGTGCGCAGGTCGTCGGCAATCCGCTGGTCGGGGTTGTCGGCGCTGCGCGTCTGTTCCAGGCGGTAGAACGCCTGCTTGCCGAGCCAGTCGTCGAGGAAGCTGCCGGTAATCCACGTCCGCCAGCGCATCTGCAACATCATCGAGTAGTACAGCCGCATGATCGAGCCAATGATCAGCAGCGCGGCAATCCATGAGAAACGCAGCAATTGCGCCCAGAACTCGCCGTAGTTCTTCTGCTCGAGCGCATTGTAGAAAAGCCGGTTCCAATCGGTGAACAGCACGTTCATGAACACGAGGAACAGGTTCAGGCCGATCACCAGGGCAAGAAGCCCCCAGGCCTTGTGGCGATCATCCGAAAACCAGTACGGACGAATCAGTTGCCAAGTCTCCGAGAGATTCAGCCGCCCATGGTGGACGGTCAATTCGGAGATGGAATCCTTGTGGGAATCGGGCGTGGCGGCGGTGCGCGGTGTCGTCATGGCGAGGGCGTTGGCGCAACAGAAAGAGAGTCAGACGTCCTGCGCGCCATAGGGGTTCCGCGCACGACGTGGCGATGCGTTACCAGGCGTCACCCGACGCTATCGCCCACGGGGCTCAAGCGTCGGCGAGCGCCGCTTGGAGCGCGTACGACAACGCCGGCAACTTAGCCGTGATCTCGGCCATGCGCGCGGTATCGGGCGGGCGCTGCTCGGGGCCCCACACGGCTTCTGGAAAATGTGTATCCCACCGATAGCGCGGGATGACGTGCCAATGCAGATGCGGCACGAAATTGCCGAAGCTGGCGAGGTTGATCTTGTCCGGGGCCAGTTCGGCGCGCAGCACACGCTCAACACGGGTGACAACTTCCATCAGCCAGTGGCGATCGGCGTCAGACAAGTCGGTCTGCTCGGCCACGTGGTCGTTCCAGATGACACGGCAGAAGCCCGGAAAACGCGCGTGCTCGACCAGCACCACGCGCGCCTTGGCATTACGCCAGACAGGCTCGCCGCCATCCGCCTCGCACAGCGCGCAGCCTGGCGTCCGCTCGATCGTTGTCACACCAGCACGCGCTCGATGCCGCCGGCGTTGGCCTGCGCAACGTAGTCCTGCAGCCAGGTCTCGCCGAGCACATGACGCGCCATCTCGACCACGATGTAGTCGGCCTGCACCGAGACATCTTCGGTGTAGCGCGACAGGCCCTGCAGACACGCCGGGCAGCTCGTGAGGATCTTCACGTCGCCGTTGAACGCCTCGCCCTGGCCGTTGGTCTGGCCAAGGCTGCGCAGCTTGTCGGCGCCCTTCTGCATCTCCTCTTCCTTGCGGAAACGGACCTGCGTGGAGATGTCCGGTCGCGAGATCGCCAGCGTGCCCGACTCACCGCAGCAGCGATCATTCTTCTCGATCGCGTGGGTCTGGCCGTCAGCGCCGATATTGCCGCCCATCAGCTGGTTGACCAGCTTGGTCGGGTCCATGGTCTTGATCGGGGTGTGGCAGGGATCGTGGTACATGTACCGCGTGCCCTGCACGCCGTCGATCTTCACGCCCTTCTCCAGCAGGTATTCGTGAATGTCGATGATCCGGCAGCCCGGGAAGATCTTGTCGAATTCATATCCGGCAAGCTGGTCGTAGCAGGTACCGCAGCTCACCACCACCGTCTTGATGTCGAGGTAGTTGAGCGTATTGGCCACGCGGTGGAACAGCACGCGGTTGTCGGTGACGATCTTCTCGGCCTTGTCGAACTGGCCGGTGCCGCGCTGCGGATAACCGCAGCACAGGTAGCCCGGCGGCAGCACCGTTTGCACGCCGGCGTGCCACAGCATTGCCTGCGTGGCCAGGCCCACCTGCGAGAACAGGCGCTCCGAACCGCAACCCGGGAAGTAGAAGACCGCCTCGCTGTCCGGCGTGGTCGCCTTCGGGTTGCGGATGATCGGGACGATCTCGTTGTCCTCGATGTCCAGCAACGCGCGCGCGGTCTTCTTGGGCAGGTTGCCCGGCATCTTCTTGTTGATGAAGTGAATCACCTGCTCGCGCACCGGCGGCTTGCCCACCGTGGCAGGCGGACGAGCGGTCTGCTTCTTGGCGAACTTCTTCAGGATATCGTTGCCCAGACGCTGCGCCTTGTAGCCCCAGTCGAACATCACCTTGCGCGTGAGGTTGATCGTCTCGGGGTTGGTCGCGTTCAGGTAGAACATCGCCGCTGCGGTGCCGGGGTTGAATTTCTTCTGCCCCATCTTGCGCAGCAGGTTGCGCATGTTCATCGACACATCGCCGAAGTCGATCTTGACCGGGCACGGCGTCACGCACTTGTGGCACACCGTGCAGTGGTCGCCCACGTCGGCAAACTCTTCCCAGTGCTTGACCGACACGCCGCGGCGCGTCTGCTCTTCGTACAGGAAAGCCTCGATGAGCAGCGAGGTGGCAAGAATCTTGTTGCGCGGGCTGTAGAGCAGGTTGGCGCGCGGCACGTGCGTGGCGCACACCGGCTTGCATTTGCCGCAGCGCAGGCAGTCCTTGATCGACTCCGAGATGGCGCCGATGTCGCTCTGCTGCATGATGATCGACTCGTGCCCCATCAGGCCGAACGACGGCGTATAGGCGTTGCGCAGATCAGCAGCCAGACCTTGCGGGTCGTTGATGTCGCGCAGCAGCTTGCCCTTGTTGAAGCGGCCGTTCGGGTCGACGCGGCGCTTGTAGGCAGCAAAGTCGGCGATCTCTTCGTCGGTCAGGAATTCCAACTTGGTGATGCCGATGCCGTGCTCGCCCGAAATCACACCGTCCAGCGAACGCGCAAGCGTCATGATGCGGGCCACCGCCTTGTGGGCGTCCTGCAGCATGTCGTAGTCATCCGAGTTGACGGGGATGTTGGTGTGCACGTTGCCGTCGCCGGCGTGCATGTGCAGCGCCACGAACACGCGGCCGCGCAGCACCTTCTTGTGGATCGCCTGGGCCTCGTCGAGGATCGGCTTGAACTCGCCGCCGTTGAAGATCTTGCGAAGCTCGGCGCGAATCTCCGCCTTCCACGACACGCGGATCGTACGATCCTGCAGCAGGTGGAACAGGTTCGCCTCGGGCTGATTCACCAGACGGTCGTCGATGGTCTGCGCCAGATAGCCCAGGCCGAGGCCAATGAGGCTGGCGCGCGCAGCCGTAACGGGCGTGTCGAGATGGTCCAGCAGGTATTGCCAACGTGCACGCGTGGCACGCAGCAGTTGCTGCGCCTGTTGCACGCGGTCTTCCAGCAGTTCGGCGCTGGGGATCTCGTTGGCGTCGTCGGTGCGGCCGAGCGGCAGGTTGCTGCCGGCGAAGAAATCGAGCAGCGCGTCGGTCAGCTTGAGCTTGCTCTTGATCGACAACTCGATGTTGATGCGCTCGATGCCGTCGGTGTACTCGCCCATGCGATTGAGCGGGATCACCACGTCTTCGTTGATCTTGAAGGCGTTGGTGTGCTTCGCAATCGCTGCCGTGCGCGAGCGGTCCAGCCAGAATTTCTTGCGTGCCTCGGGGCTCACGGCCACGAAACCTTCGCCGCTCTTGCCGTTGGCCAGGCGGATCACCTCCGACGTGGCGCGCGCCACGGCATCATCGTCGTCGCCAACGATGTCGCCGATCAGCACCATCTTCGGAAACGCGTTGCGCTTGCTCTTGGTGGCGTAGCCGACCGCGCGCAGATAGCGCTCGTCCAGGTGCTCCAGACCCGCGAGGATCGCGCCGCCGGGCTTCTTGGTCTCGGCGTCGAGGTAATCCTTGATCTCGACGATGCTCGGGATCGCGTCGCGCGCCTGGCCGAAGAACTCCAGGCACACGGTGCGGATCGACTTGGGCATGCGGTGCAGAATCCAGCGCGCGCTTGTGATGATGCCGTCGCAGCCTTCCTTCTGCACGCCGGGCAAGCCGGCCAGGAACTTGTCGGTGACGTCCTTGCCCAGCCCTTCCTTGCGGAACTTGCGGCCTTCGATGGTCAGCGTCTCGGTGCGCAGCAGCTTGGCTCCGACCGGCGCGTTGCCGTCGAACCACTTCAGCTCGAACGTGACGACCGGCGCGTCGTGAATCTTGCCGAGGTTGTGATTGAGGCGCTGGACTTCCAGCCAGTTGCCGTCCGGATCAACCATGCGCCACCAGGCGAGGTTATCCAGCGCGGTGCCCCACAGCACAGCCTTCTTGCCGCCGGCGTTCATGGCGACGTTGCCGCCAATGCACGACGCGTCGATCGAGGTCGGGTCCACGGCGAAGACGAGGCCGGCCTTCTCCGCCGCATCCGCCACGCGACGCGTCACCACGCCGGCGCCCGAGTAGATGGTCGCCACGGGATGGTCAACGCCAGGCAGGTCGGTCATCTCGACCGCGTCCAGACGCTCCAGCTTTTCCGTATTGATGACGGCCGAGAACGGCGTGAGCGGCACGGCGCCGCCGGTGTAGCCAGTGCCGCCTCCGCGCGGGATGATGGTCAGACCCAGTTCGAAGCAGCCCTTGACGATCCCGGCGATCTCTTCTTCCGTATCGGGCGTGAGCACAACGAACGGATATTCGACGCGCCAGTCGGTGGCGTCGGTCACGTGCGACACGCGCGACAGGCCGTCGAACTTGATGTTGTCCTTCGCGGTGACGCGGCCGAGCACCTTCTGGGCGCGACGGCGCAGGTCGTACACCTGGGCGAATTCTTCCTGGAACGCCTTAACGGCACGGCGGGCATGCACGACCAGTTGCTCGACCTTGCTGGCACGCTCGTCGCCCACCGGATCGTGGTGCGAATCGTGGTCGGCCACGCGGCGCTTCTCGATCTCCGCCAGGCGGTGATTGAGCGCGTCGATCAGCATCTGCCGGCGCTTCGGGTTATCGAGCAGGTCGTCCTGCAGATAGGGGTTGCGGCGCACCACCCAGACGTCGCCCAACACTTCGTACAGCATGCGTGCCGATCGGCCGGTGCGGCGTTCGGCGCGCAGTTCGTCCAGGATCTGCCACGCAGACTCTCCCAGCAAACGGATGACGATTTCCCGATCCGAGAACGAGGTGTAGTTGTAGGGAATCTCGCGCAGCCGGGGCGCAGCGTCCTGCGCCGTGAGTTTGGCGTCGATCAGAAGTGGGGCATTCATGGCGTGCCGCTGGGGAGGGAGGGCGCGGCAAAGAGGGCCCAAGCCGCGCGGTCTTTAAAGGGCGATTGTACTGCAACGCGCGTCGTTGATGCGTCGCAGCAACGGTATCCCTGCCAGTGATATGGGCGACAAAACCGTCGCGTTTTCAATGGCTTGCGAAAAGTTTACGGCCGCTAAAGTGCCGCATGCGCCACGCAAAGGTCACATCATCACAGCTTTGATCCAGCCGAGGATGCCGTGCCAGAAGCCGTCCGGCAGGGTCATCAGGGCCGCAGTCATGGCCAGATAGCGTAGAAATTTGCCGATGGCCATGTACATGGCGCTGGGCCAGAACTTCAGGCGCAGCCAGCCGGCCAGCGTGCAGAGCGGGTCGCCAATGCCGGGCAGCCAAGACACCAGCAGGGATGCCGGCCCGATGCGGCGCATCCAGCGGAAGTATTTTTTGTCGAGCGGGGGCTCGCGGTGGCGCTTGGGATGCGGCACATGCTGGGCGTGCTCGGTGTTGTGCTGACGGCGGCGGCGCGCAAGGTGGTAGCGCACCAGCGCCAGCTTGGCCGCATAGCCCATCCACCAATCGACCACGCCGCCCAGTGTGTTGCCGAGTGTGGCCACGACGATGGCCGGCCAGAACATGTCCGGGTTGAGCTTGATGTAAGCAAAAACCGCCGGCTCTGAGCCCAGCGGCAGGAGGGTCGCCGAGATGAAACTGACGACGAAGATGGCAGGCAGCCCGACCTTGGGCAGGGCGAGCGTGGCAAAAAGCGTGTCGATCCACTGTTCCATGCGGTCGATTGTAGAGGGCGGGCGGTCGCGGCGTCGCTTGGGGGCCGCCCTAGCCGCTCAGGCGAAGAACAGGTAGGCGACCAGCACGGCGCCGATCAGCCCGATCAGGTCGGCCCACAGCCCGCAGACCAGTGCGTAGCGCGTGTCCTTGATACCAACGCTGCCGAAGTACACAGCCAGCACGTAAAACGTGGTCTCGGTCGAGCCCTGGATGATGGCGGCCAGCTTGCCCTGGAAGGAATCCACGCCGTAAGTCGTCATCACGTCGACCATCAGGCCGCGCGCGCCGGCACCGGACAGCGTCTTCATCAGCCCCACGGGCAGCGCGGGCACAAAACGCGTGTCGACGCCCAGGTGCGCAAACAGCGCGGAAAGCCCCTGCATCAGGAAATCCATGCACCCCGCCGCGCGAAACACGGCGATGCCCACGAGCACCGCAACCAGATACGGGACGATGCCGATCGCCACCTGGAAGCCGTCCTTGGCGCCATCGACAAAGGTCTCGTACACGTTGATGCGGCGAATTGCCCCACACACCAGGAACGCCACGACGATGGTGAGGATGGCGCCCGCGCCGATCAGGCCGATCCAGGCGGCCATCTGCTGTGGCGGAAACTGGCGCAGCCACGCAAACAGCAGCCCCATCAGCGCGACGAAGCCCCCGAAATACGCCAGCAGCGTAGGCTTGAACAGATTGATGCGCTGATACCACGCCACCGCCGCAATGCCCGCGCAGAAGCCGATGAACGTGGACAGCAAGGTCGGCAGGAAGATGTCTGCCGCGTTGAAACCGACCAGGCCCTGCTTGACTGCCATAGCTTGGCGGATGGCGATGACGGACGTCGGCACCAGCGTCACGCCAGCCGTGTTGAGCACGACGAACATCAACTGCGCATCGCTGGCGCGCTGCGGCTGCGGGTTGATCTGCTGCAGCTCCCGCATGGCCTGCAGGCCGAGCGGCGTGGCGGCGTTGTCCAGGCCGAGCACGTTGGCCGAGACGTTCATCATCATCGCGCCGTTGGCGGGGTGGCCGGCGGGCACCGAAGGAAACAGGTGCCGCATCAGCGGGTTCACGAGCCGCGCGAACAGATCGACCACGCCGGCGCGCTCGCCCACGCGCATGATGCCCAGCCACAGCGCCATCATGCCGGTCAGGCCGATCGCGATTTCGAAGCCGGTGCGCGCGGCATCGAACATGCCGGTCAGCATGCGGGAAAAGACTTCCATGTCGCCCTGCACCACCTGCACGCATGCGGTAACGAAGGCAACGAGAAAGAAGGCGAGCCAGACGAGGTTCAGGGCCACGGGGGTTGCGCGTTGGAATCGGACAAGCCGGTCATTGTGCCTGCGGCGGCGTCTCGATCGGATGGATCAAGTGGAAGTTGTCGTAGTCGACCGACGTGACGCCGCCCTCGTCACGTATGAGGTCGGCATAGCGGTGGTTCCAGCGGATCTCGTCGTGCCGCCAGGAATAGCGCGCCTGCACGGTTTGCGCCGCGGTCTCGTCGGCGCCCTCGATCGTGAGCAGCAGCAAGGCGTCACCGGCGGCGAGCGATTCTGCGGTGGCGCCATGCAGCGGGCTGGTTTCGTCGATCACGTGCATCATCACCCAGCCCAGCAGGAAGATCGGATGCTCGCTGCGCTCAAGCTTCAGGTCGTGGATCTTGTAGATCGAGTAGCCCTCGGGCGAGACCTCGTCCTGCATCAGGCGCAGCCGGGCGGTGGCCTCTGCGATGACGTTCTGGCGCGCATTGGCCGCCCGCAGCATCAGCGTGGATCTGCCGTTGAGCGGCCGCACGACAACATTGCGCGCAAACATGATCTTGGCGCGCGGGCGCGAGAACCGCGCAAATACCAGCCCCGTCGCCATGGCAATGCCCGACATGCCGATGAAGATCTCCAGCGTGGCGATGACGTGGGCATAGAGCGTTTGCGGGTGCATGTCGCCGTAACCGACGGTGGCCAGGGTCTCGACGCTGAAAAAGAATGCCCCCACGAAGCCCGGCGGCGACTGGTTCGCGATCGCGCCGTCGCCCAACGAATACAGCCCCGCGAATACCGCATTGAGCGCCAGGAACAGCGTCGCCAGCAGCGCGAAGAAGGTCGGCCAGTTGACCTCAAGCGCGTGGTGATAAAGGTCACGCCAGCCCAGCGGCGGCATGCCGTAGGCAATGACGTGCTGCGTGCCGGACCAGACTTTTCGGCCCCGACGCGCGCGTCCGGCACGCTCGGAGGAAGACGACGGGGTGTTCATGGAGGCCTCTCGCCGATGATGCGCTGCGCCCGCCCGGGCACGGCCGGGGCAGTGTACCGACCGGCACGCGGGTCCGGCAAGGCGGCCCAGGCGCCGCGTGATAGGCTTACGGGCTCTGTTCACGTCCAACCCGGTCCGCACCATGGCCATCGATTACCTCAAGAAAATCCTGACTGCGAAGGTCTATGACGTCGCGGTGGAAACCGAGCTGAAGTTCGCGCCCAACCTGTCGGCGCGCACCGGCAACCGTGTCTACCTCAAGCGCGAGGATGACCAGCCGGTGTTCTCGTTCAAGCTGCGCGGCGCCTACAACAAGATGGCCTCGCTCACGGCGGCCGAGCGCAAGCGCGGGGTGATTACGGCATCGGCGGGCAACCACGCGCAGGGCGTGGCCTTCAGCGCGGCCCGGATGGAGTGCAAGGCCGTGATCTGCATGCCGGTGACGACGCCGCAGCTGAAGATCGACGGCGTGCGCTCCCGCGGCGGCGAATGGGTCGAAGTCGTGCTGCACGGCGAGAGCTATTCCGACGCGTACGACCACGCCGCCAAGCTGCAGGAAAAGCACGGCTACACCTTCGTGCACCCGTTCGATGACCCTGAGGTGATTGCCGGCCAGGGCACCATCGCCATGGAAATCCTGCGCCAGCATCCGCAGCCCCTGCATGCCATCTTCTGCTCGATCGGCGGCGGCGGGCTGATCTCGGGCGTTGCGGCCTACGTGAAGGCCGTGCGGCCGGACGTCAAGGTCATCGGCGTGCAGAGCGTGGATTCCGACGCGATGGCGCGTTCGGTAGCCGCTGGCAAGCGCGTCGAACTGAAGGAAGTGGGCCTGTTTGCCGACGGCACCGCGGTGAAGCTGGTGGGCAAGGAAACCTTCCGCATCACGCGCGAGCTGGTCGACGAAATCATCACCGTGGATACGGATGCCATCTGCGCGGCGCTGAAAGACGTGTTCCAGGACACCCGCAGCCTGCTGGAGCCGTCGGGCGCGCTGGCGCTGGCTGGCCTCAAGCAGTATGCCGAGACGCACAAGCTGAAGAACGAATCGCTGGTGGCCGTGGCCAGCGGCGCGAACATGAACTTCGACCGCCTGCGCTTCGTGGCCGAGCGCGCCGAAGTGGGCGAGGCGCGTGAAGCCGTGTTTGCCGTGACGATTCCGGAAGAGCGCGGCAGCTTCAAGCGCTTCTGCGAGCTAGTCGGCTGGTCGCGCAACGTGACGGAGTTCAACTACCGCATTGCCAGCAAGGACGCGGCGCATATCTTCGTGGGTGTGCAAATTGCATCGCGCGCCGAGGGCGACAAGATTGCCGAGAACTTCCGCAAGCACGGTTTCCCGACGCTGGACCTGTCCAACGACGAACTCGCCAAGCAGCACATCCGCTACATGGTGGGCGGGCGTTCGCCGCTGGCGGAGAACGAGCATCTCTATCGTTTCGAGTTTCCCGAGCGGCCCGGCGCGCTGATGAAGTTCCTCTCGAGCATGAGCCCAAACTGGAACATCAGCCTGTTCCACTACCGCAATCAGGGCGCAGATTCGAGCAACATCCTCGTCGGCATCCAGGTACCGAAGAACGAGAAGCGCGAGTTCAAGGCGTTCCTCGCCACGCTGGGCTATACCTATTGGGACGAAAGCGAGAACCCCGTCTACAGCCTGTTTTTGTGATGAGCAACCAACCCGAACATTCACCGCTGGGTAAGACCTCCGCGTACAAGACGGAGTACGACCCGAGCCTGCTGTTTCCGATTCCGCGCCAGGGCAAGCGCGACGAGATCGGCCTCGCCGCCGGCACGCCCCTGCCCTTCTTCGGCGTCGACCTCTGGAACCTGTACGAACTGTCGTGGCTGAACCTGCGCGGCAAGCCGCAGGTGGCGCTCGGCACCGTGATCGTGCCGGCGGATTCGCCCAACATCGTTGAATCGAAGTCGTTCAAGCTGTATCTGAATTCGTTCAACCAGACGAAGGTGGCGTCGCACGAAGCGCTGCAGCAGTTGATCCACCACGATCTGTCGGAAGCCTGCGGCGCGCCAGTGCAGGTGCGTATCGTCCCCCCGGAGGAATTTTCCCGGCAGAAAATGGGCGAACTCGATGGCCTGCTGCTCGATCGCCTGGACATCGAAACCGACGCCTACCAGCCCACGCCCGAGCTGCTGCATGCCGATGAGGAAGAAAGCCCGGTGGAAGAAACGCTGGTGTCGCACCTGCTGAAGTCCAATTGCCTTGTAACGGGCCAGCCGGACTGGGGCAGCGTGCAAATCCGCTACGTGGGTGCGCCGATCAATCAGGAAGGGCTGCTGAAGTATCTGATCTCGTTCCGCGAGCACAACGAGTTTCACGAGCAATGCGTGGAGCGAATCTTTACCGACATCCTGCGCCAGTGCCGGCCCGTCAAGCTGGCCGTGTATGCGCGCTACACGCGGCGCGGCGGGCTGGACATCAACCCGTTTCGCACAAACTACAACACGCCCTGGCCGGATAACCTGAGAAACGCGCGTCAGTAAGCGCTGACACTGCACAAGCCACGCACGGCGCCTTCGGGCGCCTTTTTTCTTGCCTGAGCGATCCACCAAACGGGCATTTCGGCCTCGTCCATTTTGTGGACGGCTCCGCCCTGTCGTTTCACGCGCGCTCGCCTATAGTGGTATCCGCAGTACGCCACCCGGGGGAATCGTGAAGCGTCCGTCCGCAGCCAGCGGTAAGGACACTCTCGACGGGGGACATTGCCATGATAAAAACGCCATGGAAGCCGCAACGTGGGTCAACCCAAGCGGTTACGTGCGCATGCCTGCTGCTCTGCGGCGGGCCGGTTCTCGCGCAGACCAACGAGCCGGTGGACGACAAGCCACCCAGCCTGGAAGCGCTGCAGCGCGAGCTTGCCGATACGCAGGCGCGCCTGCAGGAACTCAAGCGCTCGATCCAGCAACAGGAAACGCACCTGCGACGCATGCGGCGCGCGCTCGGCATGAGCGAGGGCAAACTCGACACCGTGCGCGGTGCCGGTGCTCCTGGCGCGGCAGGCGACGTATCGGAAATTGCGCAGAACGACCAGCCCGGCACCACGCCCGTCGGCAAACCGCCGGAGCCACCAGACCGGCCACCCCGCATCGCGCAGATCTTCGATGAGCCCAGCGCGCTCACACCGCCGGGCAAGGTCGTTGTCGAGCCGTCATTGCAGATGGCGTATTCGTCGTCCGACCGCGTGGCGCTGGTGGGCTACACCATCATCCCCGCGCTGCTGATCGGGCTGATCGACGTACGGCAGGTCAAGACGACCACGCTCACCGGCACGGTTGCGTTGCGTTACGGCCTGGCGCGGCGCTGGGAACTGGAAGCGCGCGTGCCCTATGTCTACAGCGCCAGCGACACCGTCAGCCGCGAACTGTTCACCGGCACGGCGACAGACAACGCCTTCAGCTCGCACGGGCGCGGCATCGGCGATGTGGAACTGACCGCGCGCTACCAGATCAATGCGGGCGGCGTCGACAAGCCGTTCTATATCGGCTGGCTGCGCTTCAAGACGCGCACCGGCAAGGATCCGTTTGACGTCACCACCGATTGCGTGACGCGCTGCGTGAGCAATACCACGGGCACCGGCCTGCCTCTGCAGCAGCCCACGGGCTCGGGCTTCTTCGCCGTTCAGCCGGGGCTGACGTGGCTGTTCCCAACGGACCCGGCCGTGTTCTTCGGCAGCATCAGCTACCTGCACAACTTCGAGCGCAAGGATGTGAGCCTGAACCTGGTGGACGGTTCGAAACAGTTCCTGGGCAACGTGAAAGCCGGCGACATCATCGGCCTGAACTTCGGCATGGGGCTGGCGCTGAACGAGAAGGCATCGTTCTCCATCGGCTACGACCAAAGCATCATCGCGCCGACCACACAGAACGGCCAGCGCGTGCCGGGCTCGGTGCGGACAATTCTGGGGACGTTGCTGGTCGGCTATTCGTACCGCCTCTCGCCCAAGATGTCGCTGAACCTGTCGGTGGGGGCAGGCTTGACGCGCGACACGCCGGACCTGACCGTCACGCTTCGCCTGCCGATCCAGTTCTAGCTCAGTGCAGCATGGTGACGACGTTGGCCAACGCGCCTTGTAGCACGTTGGCCAGATTCATCTGACGGAATTGCGGCAGGCTGTTGACCGCCGCATTGATGGTCGTCACCGCCTGCAGCGTCTGGTTGTTCAGGCTGTTCTGGATGACCGTGGCCGCCGTTGCCGCGCCCGCGGTCACATCGGGCGGTGCGACATTGTTGGGGCCGTTCTGCACGAGGTTGACCGTGTTGACCACCGAGGCCAATTGCTGCGCCTGGGTGGCCGTCATGCGTGCCACATCCGGAATGTTGACCGATGCGCTCGCCACCAGATCGCCGTTGACGTAGACCGCCCGGTCGATGCCGAACGAGATGTGCAGCCCCGCAAGTGAGGGCACATCAAACCCGCCGCGCATGTCGTCGAGCTTGTCTTCGGACACGGCGCGCCACGCATGGACGGGATTGTTATCCATGCCATCCATGCCGGCAGCAAACGCATGCCCGGCCGCAGCCAGCGCGAGCCAGCCGGCCCACGCCATCTTGCCAAACCGCTTCATGATGCCCTCCTGCCGGACTACCGGACTGCCATGCAGACGATGCTCAGAAATCGGACGGACCGTGCTTGGGAACAACGATGTTTCCCAGGCCACTGCGGTCCATGCCCTCCTCCAGCGGCGCACGCGGTGCCACGCGCCAATCCGATGCGGCGTTGAACGTCGCCCCCGCCTCGCGGTTGTGGACGACGAACAGCAAATGGTTGTCCCACATGCTCTCGAAACTCGCACGCGGGATCGCACGCGTGCCCATGGCCGGATCGCCCACCAGCACACGCCCCTCCTGCACGCCCTTGACCACCACGAAGTGGTGATAGCCGTTTTCGGTCAACAGCACGATGGCCGGCAAGTGGGCGTCCTTCAATGCATCCAGCGGCTGCTCGAAACCATCGGCCTCAAAGCCTACAGACGCCAGATAGCGTTTGATGTCGAGCAGCGAAAACCCTTCTCGCCGGATCTTCTCCTGGTTGCCATGCTCGTACATGGCCTGAAACACGGTCTGCTCGCTTACCGGATAGCCGTACTGATACGTAAGCAGCGTCGCCACCGCGGCCGACCCGCAACTGAAGTCGAAACGCTGATGCACGGTACGCAGATAGCGCGCGGCCTTCATGCTCGTCACGGGCACGGCATACGTGCCACCACCCGTGCCGAGCATGTCGATCGCGCCCGCCAACGCGGGCCCGCACATCAGTGCCATCAGCACCGCACCGCACGTCTTGCGCATCATTCCGTCCTTCACAAGCTCAAGGCCGGAACTGCACGTTGACGATGGTGGCGTTTTGGATCAGCACGTTCGCTCCGCTGTTCTGGATGACCGTGGGGATCCCGCTGGCGTTGGCAAACGAGCCGTCGCGCACGATGTTCGACCCCGTCGCCACATTCACGGCGGCGTTGTCGCTCACGGTGCCCGACAGGCGCGCGTCATTGACGGTCTGGTAGAGATCCTGCGTGCCGCCGCGATAGCTGTCGAGCCGATCTGCTCCCACCGCATGACCGAACCCAGGCACCGACACGGCAGCGGCGACCGGGGGACGCACCGCTTCCGTATTGGCTGTCTGAGCACCGTCTGCGATTGACGCATCGTCCGCCGCCATCGCCGCTGCCGCTGGCCACACTGCCAGGCCGCATGCCAACCACCATGCCGCCCATCCTGCTGTGGTTCTTCTGTCGGATCGCATCGAATGTCTCCTATACGCTCCAACTGCGGGCCGGACCACGGATGCGGTCCGGCCCAGTCCACCGCCATGCGCGCAACGTCACCGCACGCGCAGCGGCACTTCCCCGCTCACGCCCGATGTCGGCTCAATGGCCGACATTCAGGTTGGCCTGCACGTTGACGCTTTGCTGGACGAGAGATGCGAAGCCGCTGTTCTGGTTCGCAATCATCACCCCGGCAGCGGACTGGCCGACACTGGTCATGGCGTTGGACATGTTGAACGTGCCTGCGTCCACCATGACCGTACCGCCTGCACCGCCGGTGCCACCCACCGCACCGTTGCCGACACCGCCATTGCCCACGCCGCCTGCACCGCCGGCCGCACCGACTGCACCCACAGCGCCATTGCCCGCCGTGGACGATGCTGCGCCATTGGTCGCGCTGCCGTTGGTCGCGCTGCCGCCTGCGCCGCCATTGCCTGCCACGTTGGTAGCTGCACCGCCAGCGCCTGCCCCGCCACCCGTGCTGGTGCCGGTGGCACTGCTCGAGCCCGTGCCCGCACCAGCGGACGCCGTTGACGAGCCGCTGGTGGTGGAGCCGCCAGCGCCGCCTGCACCGCCTGCCGAGGCACTGCCGCTACCCGTGGCTGCGCCGCTGCCGTGATGGCGGTTCGCATCGCCACCGCTGGCGCTGGACGTGCCGCCTGCCCCGCCGCCACCGCCGCC